>JAUXGM010000085.1 GCA_030622125.1 bacterium
GTACAATCCGTGGTTAAAAAAGTGGAATTTATCTTTAATTTATTAAATCTTCAAATGTTGTTATAAAAGACATTTACAATATTTTTTTTAAAGGAATAAAAGTTTAACATTTTGACTTTGGAATAACAATAATAAGAAGATCGGTATTTGATTTTTTTTGAAAAATATGGCATACTTTAAATAATCTAAGCGATTATCGCATACTTTAGACTTTTTGTTTGCTATAAATTGCATAAGTTAGGTTTGCTATTATTAACAGGAGGTTCGTATGAAAAAAAAGGTTTTACCTTATGCTTTGAAACTGATATTCGTTCTATTGATTGGTGGCAGTTTGTTGTATTTATATGCGGCTGCACCAACCGCAGAAGAAAAGAAACAATTTATTGAAATTGAGGAAGAGATCGGGGACGGAGAAATGGTAACCAAAAAAATACCGGCAATTGAAGATCCATGTGTTTTGAAGGGGAGTGCCAAAGAAGAGGCAAAAAAATTTGTAATACAATATAGAATAAAACCAAAGAGTTATCAGTATCAAAAAGCAAAATCAATTATTAAAGAGATCAAAGCAAAAAAATTTGATGATATTGAACATTTATCAACAATAATTGAACTTTCCTTATATAATTGGGCATGTAAGAACGAATATAAATTACACAATACTCGCTCACAGGGAATTTATTTTTTTAAAAAAGATAAAGGACAGGGAATTTTTATCGGTATTAAAGCAGACGGATATTTACCAACTGAGGGTGTAAGAAAGGGCAATGCAAGTTTAGCACTTGATAAACGCGGACGAATGGGCGATACATATTATTTACAAGTGGTAATAACAAAATTAAATCCTGAACCAAATGAAAAATATGGAACCGAATTAAATGAAGAAGCAAAAAAAATATTGAATGAAATCGTTAATTTTTCCTATCCATGGGGACTTGATTACTATAATACGCTTATTGAAGAAGTTGCAAAGAAAACTAAAAAATAAGGTTCATCTCAATTCTCAATTCTCAACTATTTACCACCGTCTCAATAATTTTTTCTGAAACATTGAACTTCTTTAAAAATATTTTTCTGTCGGTATTCATTGTCTTAACCCAATTTTTATATTCATTCATTTTCTTATTCTTTTTAAAGAAAAGGATTGGATTTAAGATCTCCACCGGAACAAGATCAAGTAAAAATTTATTCTCGGGCGAATCAACATCAACAATATTGTATCCAAAATCAGGATCTTTTTTCCATTTTATATTATCGGATATCATTGCTTCAAGCATAGCAGAGGAGTGCCTTATCTTTATTTTCAATGCTTTTCCTTCTTTAACATCTACGGCATCTCCACCGATAAAACCGGTATTCATCATCCATGTGGCGACATCAGGCATTGTTGCAACAAGTTCAGCAAATCTATCGGGCTGCAATTCCATTCTTCTTGGGAAAAATGGTTGTGTAAACGGAGATCTGGTCTTTCCTCTTTCTTTACCCGCTGCCGATGTTTTTGTTGTTTCACCAAGCATAAAATAACCGGCTGCCTGTTCGGGTGATGCAAATTTAATAATACCGGGCATTGCGGCATCCGCACCTTCATCTCTATTGAGAATTCCCATAAATTTTACCTTCGGAATATTATGAAGATCAGCGGCATCCTTAACTGCATACATTGGAATAATTGATCTTGCATTTTGGGTCCATACGGTAAAATCCCAACCGTCTTTTGGAACACCCCATCTATCTATTACATCTGTTGCTTTTACTTTTTCGGATATATAATCATTAATATTTTTTTCATCTTCGCCAATCGAGATAAGTATATCTTTATAGAATTTCACATCCGTAGGAGAAAGGGCATCCTTTGAAAAATCAAATTCCTTATTTTCATCTTGATAAACATTTTCAAGCCATGCATTTGGATTTATTGTTCCGTCATATATGACAGGTTCATTTTCTCTCTTCAAGCCGTAGGTTTTTGCGAAGCAACCGTTTTCCGTGATTGATATCTCACCGTTTTTCCAAAGTGTAACCATATCATCTTGAATAGGTTTGGTAAGTTCCCCTTGTTTTGAAAATGTTGTTGTGGTTTTTCCTGTTCCCGAAAGTCCCAAGATAGTCATTGAAAATACATCATCTTTTACTTTTACCATCTTGGCTCCGGCATGGAGTACAAGTCCACCTTTTTGATACATATAATCATTGAGCAATCTGAGTTCGCCTTTCTTGCTTTCACCAAAGTAATCGGCACCGATAACATAGGTAATATAATTTTTGAGATCAACTAATATTGCCTGTTCACCTACCATTTTGGGAGCAGGGCATTCAGCTGTGAATACCAATCTTAATTCCGGTTTAAATGGCTTTGCAAGTTCATCTTTTGTTTCAATCTCTTCTCTTGGAAAGAGCAATACCTGCTGCATTCCGGCAATATTTGCACCATCGGGTGAAAAAAGGAATTGAATAGGAACCGCTCTTTTACCCATACCGACATAACCCTGCAATTCAATAAGTTTTTTCTTTTCCTCAATGTATTTCCTTTGGATCTCACAGAGTTCTCCTGCATTTTCGGTTGATATGATTTTTGATGAGTAATTTCCACTATTCTTTTCATCCTCAATAATGTATGTCCACTGGGCTTTTCTTGATTTATTTCTCGTTATCTTATTAAGATTTTTATACCTTGAAATAAGCATATTGGGAGAATATTCCAATGCAAGTTTTTTCAACTCATCCTGAGAGGGATTAGTAATATAATCCACCTTATAGGGATGCAAATTTTTGTACGGCTTTTCTGATTTGTAATTCATTACAAACCTCCATTGTTATAAAAAAAAAGGATATAATTTTATTTGAAAAAAGTCAAGTAATTTTTTCTTAATTTTATAATTTCATTACGAATTTTTGCCGCTTCCTCAAATTTAAGTTCTTTTGCACATTTCTCCATCTTTCTTTTTAACTTTTTTAGATATTTATCCATGTCCTCATCATTTTTGAATTTTATTTTTTTTCCGAGTGAAAGCCCGTCTTTAACCTTGGAAACAATTGTTTTGGGTGTAATGTTATGTTCCTTGTTATAATTTATCTGAAGATCTCTTCGTCTTTTTGTTTCCTCTATGGCACTTTCTATTGCATTCGTGATTATATCGGCAAAAAGAATAACTTTTGCATTTACATTTCTTGCCGTTCTTCCGATTGTTTGTATAAGTGAGCGATGACTTCTTAAAAATCCCTGTTTATCTGCATCAAATATAACAACCAAGCTTACCTCCGGAAGATCAAGCCCCTCTCTTAACAGATTTACCCCAACAATAATATCAATGACATCCGTCCGTAACATTTTAAGTATGTTGTATCTTTCTATCGTATCAATATCGGAATGAAGATATTTAACCCGATAATTCAATGAAGTAAGGTGAAAGGATAGATCCTCTGCCATCCGCTTTGTAATGGTAGTGATCAAAACTTTTTCTTTTCTTTTTAAGACCGGTTTCATGAGTTCCAAAAGCCGATCAAGCTGATGCTCCGTCGGGTATATTTTAATCTTCGGATCAATAAGTCCCGTTGGTCTAATGATCTGTTCAATGATCTCACCCTTTGTCAATTGTAATTCAAAATCCCCGGGAGTTGCTGAGATAAAGATCATTTGTCCGATTTTTTCAAAAAATTCATCAAATCTCAATGGTCTATTGTCAAAAGCAGACGGAAGCCGAAACCCATAATCAATAAGATTCGATTTTCTTGAATGATCTCCATTGAACATTCCTTTGATCTGCGGCAGTGTTACATGGGATTCATCAATTATGAAGATTGTATCTTTTGGAAGATAATCGAGCAAGGTGAGTGGCGGATCACCCTCATTTCTATTATCAAAATAACGGGAATAATTTTCGATTCCTTTTGTATAATGCATTATTTGAAGCATCTCTATATCATACATTATCCGCTGCCGTAATCGCTCAATTTCAACAAGTTTTCCCTGGGAGCGAAAAAAATTTTCTCTTTGCTCTAATTCCTGTTTGATTTTTTCTATAACATTATTTATTGTATTGCTTTCAATAAGATAATGCTTAGCAGGGTAGATAATTACCTCTTCAATAGAACCGTAAAGGTCCATTTTCAATGGGTCGAAATAGGTTAGTTTTTCAATCTCATCATCAAAGAGTTCTATTCTGATCGCCTCTTCCTCATACATTGGAAAAACATCAACAACATCACCCTTTACTCTAAATTTTCCCTGTTCAAAATCATATTCATTCCGTTGATACATTATACCTACAAGTTTATACAAAAGCTCATTTCGAGACATTTTATCACCGACCCTGAGATATATCTGCTGTTTTTTATAAAGTTCCGGTGAACCGAGTCCGTAGATACAGGAAACAGAAGAAACAATAATAGTATCGCTTCTTGTAAGAATAGAATGAGTTGCAGAATGTCTTAATCTATCTATCTCCTCATTTATATCCGCATCCTTTTCAATAAAAAGATCTTTATCGGGAATATAGGCTTCGGGTTGATAATAATCATAATATGAAACAAAAAATTCTGATCTATTTTTTTGAAAAAATTCCTTAAATTCCGAATAGAGCTGTGCTGCCAATGTTTTATTGTGTGAAACAACCAAAACGGGTTTTTGAATATTTTGAATAACATTTGCGATCGTATATGTTTTACCGCTTCCCGTAACACCCATAAGTAATTGAAATTTTTTACCCCGACGAAGTCCTTCGGTAAGTTTTTTTATTGCCTGCGGTTGGTCGCCGGCTGGTTTAAAGTCTGCTTTTAATTCAAATCGATTCATACTTTTATTATATCTTAAAAAGATATTTTTTTCAAAAAAGTCGGTAAAATGAGTTAAAAAAGTGTCTTTGCAAATTATTTTTTTATGTAATTAGATATATGAAACCAATTGCCCCCAATGTACCGACTATATCATATACAAGGTCTTTATAGGAAAAGAATTTTTTCTTTTTTTTGAAAACAAAACCGGATATGCAATCAAATCCTTCTTTTCCGAACCCAAATGTAAGCCCGACATAAAGAGAATTTCTTAATGATCTCTTTTCCGAAAGATTTCTTTGATAATTAAAGTAAGAATATGACCATAATGTTAATGAAAAAGAGGTAGTCAAATGGAGAAATTTATCCTGTGAGAACCATCTGTCTTTATAATTTTTTGCACTTAAACTAAATATAAAGAAAAAAATAACGGTTAATATTGCTAATTTTTTCATTTAATCGTTTTTAAAATATTGGGTAAGTTTCTCTTTTGGTATTTTCATAGCCAATAGAATAGTAAGTTTTATTCTTGCTTTCTGTCCGGAAAGCCCTCCTCCGAATATGCATCCCATTTTTTTTAATTGTTTCCCACCCCCATCATAACCGTAAACATCAAGAACCCTGCCCTGATATGCTCTTGAAACAATCAAGATCGGTATCCTTTTTTCAATTGCTCTTTTTATTCCCGGTAGAACATTAGGCGGTACATTTCCTCTGCCAAGTGCTTCAATAACGATCCCATCAGCATTATTATTGATAGCTGCATCGATAAATGTACTATCAGCACCGGCATAGAGCTTTATAAGGGGAACATTTGTTGAGATACTATCTATATCATAATATTCATAATGATATCTTTTTCTATAAAAAACTACCTTATCCTCATCAACTATTCCAAGAATTCCCATATATAAACTTGAAAACGAAGAAATATTAGATGTATCTATCTTTGTGACTGTTTTCGCATCGAATATATCATCGTTTAAAACAACCATTACCTTATGATAATGTCCATCGTTTGATGCGGCTACTCTTATGGATGAATAGATATTTCTTGGTCCATCCATACCCAATTCATCTACCGACCGCATTGCAGCTGTAAGCACGACCGCCCGTTTTTTAGGCAGGGTCAAATCAAGAAAATAAGCGGTTTCTTCAAGTGTATCTGTGCCATGTGTAATAACAAAGCCATCATATTTATCAAGATTTTTCAGGATAATATTTCTTATTTCAAACATATTATTCATATTTATTTGCGGTGAAGGATAATTCCCATATTCGTATATATCAAGATTTATATTTTTTTTAAATGACGGCAGCATTTTTACAAGATCAGAACCATTAAATATGGGAACAACTCCATTTTTACTTCGGGATTTTCCACCCATTATGATCGTGCCGCCGACACTTATCAATAAAATGTTTTTTGCCTTCATATCATTTCTTATAACCAATTGTTCTTAAAAATTCTTTTCTTTTTTTTATCTCTTTTTCTGTTTCAATGCCAAGTGGGGAATAACCGTCAAAGATACCTAAAATAGCCCGCATATCACCATCTTTTGCAATTAGAACCTTTGTGGGGTTTGCAGTGGCAGCAAATATTTGAACGATCTCCTGAACATTTTGAAGGCGTTTTAATACATTTACGGGAAATACATTTCCAAGTATCAAAACGAAGGAATGACCTGCTCCAATATTTTTTGCATTTTCTACTGCTGTGTCAATGAGTTCCGTATCGGTTCCACATTTTCTTATTAGCCGCGGACCTGATGCCTCACAGAAGGCAAATCCGAATTTAATATTAGGCACCGCTGTAACCATTGCTTCATAAACATCTTCAACTGTTTTAATAAAATGAGTTTGTCCAATGATTATGTTTTGTTCTTCCTTCTTTTTAAATTCTACGATCTCAAATTCCATAGAACCTCCAATGATTTATTATAGCATTATTTATTTTTTTTTACAATATATTTGCTTTTTTTCTTCTTATTTTATATAATAAATTATGAAAGATTTAGAATTATCTATCATTATTCCTGTTTACAATGAAGAGGGGAATATTGAAGAACTTTACGATAAGATCGTTCTTGCAATGAGTAAACTAAATATAAGTTATGAGATAATATTCGTAAATGATGGGAGTAACGATCAAACTCAAATAATATTAGAAAAAGTTTATAAGAGATCAAAGATCCCTATTAAAATCATTGAATTTGGAAAAAATTATAAAAAATCCATGGCATATAGTGCCGGATTTGATAATGCTGATGGTAAGTATTGCATTACAATGGACGGTGATCTTCAGGATGATCCATTTGAAATAGAAAAATTTATCAACAAAATGAAAAAGGGATATAACTTTGTTTCCGGATGGAGAAAAAAAAGAAATGTCGGAAAAGGCACTAGTTCCATTTTTTCAAAATTTTTCAATAAAATTATTTCAATATCCTTTAAGATAAGTATTCATGATATTGATTGTCCGTTTCGATTGATCAGAACAGATATTGCGAAATCTTTAAATCTCTATGAAGGGAACTATCGATTCATACCTCTTTTAGCACTTGAAAAAGGAGCAAAAATAACAGAGATCCCGATTAAGAATTTACCGAGAAAATGGGGGAAAAGTAAGTATTCCAATAAAAAATTAAAGGAAGGGTTCTTTGACTATCTTACCCAGTTCTTTCTTTTCAAATACAGGAAAAAGCCGATGCATTTTTTTGGAACATTTGGGATCATATCTATCATTTTAGGATTATTAATACTCTTTTATATGGCTATACTTTGGTTTTGTAATGTCCGACCTATCGGAAATCGTCCGCTTTTCTTTCTTGGAATACTACTTTTTATTACAGGTATACAACTTTTTTCAACCGGCTTTATTGCCGAAAATGTTTTTAGATCCTTTCCAGGATCAAATAAAGAATATACCATTGAAAAAATTCTGAAAAAATAAATGAAAAAAATAATTTTAATTATAAAAGTTATTGTAACGATCTTTTTACTTCTTTTTATATTTAAAAGATTTGATTTTTCAAGGTTTTTAAAGATACTTTCAGATGCAGATCTCATATACTTTATCTATGCACTTCTGTTTGTCCCTATAATATTACTGATCAGAGGTTTAAAATGGAAGTTATTACTTAACAATGTAAATATAAACATAGATTTCAAGACCTCATTTAAATCCGTAGTCGGTGGACTTGCCATTGGCATTATTACACCCGGCAGGGTAGGTGAGGTATCAAGATCAGTTTTCATAAAGACAAATAAAAAAATAGAAATATCAGGACTTGTCCTTGTCGATAGAGTTATTGATCTTTTTGCCATACTTCTTTTTTCACTTTACGGTGTCTATACGATAATTTCAATAAAATCGCTTTCAATTTTTACAACCTTAATTGTGTTTTTTATATTTTTGTTTTTATTTTCCAAAAAGATAAGACGTTTTATCAGTTCAATCGGGAAAGATCATAAGTCAAAATTTATAAAAAAGATAAATCAATTTCTTAATCTTTATGGTAATGTTGAAAAAAAAACCATTATTTGTGTGATCTTTCTTTCTCTTTTTATGTATCTTTTGACTTTTTTCCAATTTTATTTTCTTGTAAAGGCATTTTCTGATATTGAACTTTTAGTGGCATTAAAAACCTCACCTCTTATTCAGTTTATGAGTGTTATTCCAATAACATTATTCGGACTTGGATTGAGGGAAGGAACTGCTATCTATCTCCTAAAACCGTATGACATTAGTGAGGTAGCAGCATTTAATAGTTCTTTTTTATCATTTGGCTTTAACATCTTGTTTGCAGCTTTGATCGGCGTTTTTTTTATTCATGGAATTAAGGGAAAAGAAAAATGATAGTTCCAATTATAATATTTATTTTAGTAATAATTTTTTATTTTCTCCTTTTTAAAATCATAAAATTTGATAAAAATATCCTTTTATTTATAGTGGTGGCTCTCTTCTTTTCTGCAATTTCCCCGTATATAATTACAGAATTTCAGATCATTCTTTCTTTTTTATTATCTATCGTATTAGCCTATCTTTTCTCAAACCATATAAAATATAGTGAAAAAAAACACATAACTTTTTACATCTTTCCATTGATCTATTTTATTGTTATTTCAACTATGACTTTGATGAA
>JAUXGM010000172.1 GCA_030622125.1 bacterium
AAAGGGTGAAGTAAAATGGCAACTATCAAATTTTGCCTTTTATTCAAATAAATTTTCGGGATATCTGTTTTCATTTGAACCGAAATATGAAACAAAAGACATCGGCAAAGAGGAATTTACACTTGATAACAACGGAAAAATAGTACTTAAAAAGCGGATCATCAAACCTATTGAACAGCCTGTTCGTCTTATCGGATATATTACCATTCAAGATAGAGACAGAAAATCCGTTTCATCTACTTTTTCAAAACAAATATACGATAGGAAAAATTATATTGGCGTAAAGACGAACTTTTACAACTGGTTTGCCGAAGAGGATACAGATATTGAAATAGTAAATGTTACATACAAAGATAAACTTCAACCAACGGGAAATTTAACATTAGAGATAAAAAAATGTGATTATGAGCCTGAAAAAAAATACAAAGATGAAATATCTTATTATATCTACAATGAAAAACAAACTATTGTAATCAAAAAAATGATCAATTTAAAAACCGGAAAATTTGAGGATAAATTAAAGATAGATGAACCGGGAACTTATGAGTTTCACCTTTTTGGGGTAAACAATGATAAAAAGGTTGAGTTAAAAAGGCAATTTAGAGTAAATCCAAAACGCATAATAAGTCCGGAAGGGGGGGGAATAGAAGTACCTCGATTGAAACTTGACAAGATTAAATATGATATTTCAGATGAAATGAAGATCTCGGTTTATTCTCCATGGAATAATTCCCGAGCGGTCATCTCCATCGGCAATTCCGACATCTTTGATCATCGGATCATCAATGTCCCGGGCGAAACCGTAACATATAGTATAAAGATCACAGAAAAATTCATTCCAAATGTTTCTGTAAAATGCCAGATCATTAAACAGCGAAGTGAGAAGACAGAAACAGACAAATATGGAAACGACATTTCAAAACCAAAGGTAATAAATCTTCGACAAAGCGTATCTATCAAAGATTCTTCAAAGATGATCACTGTTGACATTACAAAAGATAAGGAAAAATATGATCCGGGGGAAACGGTAAGGCTTGAAATAAAAACTATTGATCACAAGAAAAAACCGGTTCAGTCGGAACTCTGTATTTCTGTGGTTGATAAAGGTGTACTTGATCTTTTAGGATTTAGATTGCCGAATCCGTTCAATTTTTTCTGGGGATACAGAGAAAATGAGATCTGGACACTTGACAATTTGAGAAATCTATATTCTCGTGAAGAACTCTTGAAATGGCTTAAAGAGAATATGTACTGGAAATATAAAGAACCTCAAAAGCAGTTTTTATACGGTCAAACTTACTATGGACATTTTGGAGGAGCAAAATACAAAAAAGGAGAAAGGCGTGGAGCATATTTAAATGATTCCCTTGATTACTCCGTAACGATGGATGAAGAAACCACACAATTGGCGGCGGCAGGCGCCCCGAGCATCGCCACTGCTGAGGGTAAAGTAATGACCAAAAGAGTTATGGATACTTCATTGGAAGGAGGTAGCGATAAAAAAGGTTTCAAGGATATTCTATTAAGAAAAATATTTGAAGAATCCACATATTACAAAGCGTCTATAATAACCAATGATAAAGGAATTGCTCATATTGAATTCCCGTTATCCGACCGAATATCCAATTTCATTGTAATGGTCGGTGCTGTTTCAAAAAAGGATCTATTCGGCTATGGTGAAACTGCATTTGATGTAAAAAAGGATCTTATTCTACGCGAATCACTTCCGAATTTTTTGCGCCTTGGTGATGATCTTGAAGTTGGAGTTACCGTTACAAATAATACGGATAAAAAAAGAACCGTTAGGATAAAACTTGAGGCAAAAAATATTACATTAACCGATGAAAATCCCGTTAAGGAAACCGTTATTGAGCCCGGAAAGACAAAAGAGGTGCGCTGGAAGACAATTGTTGAGAATAAGGGAGAAGCAACGCTCACATTCAAAGCAACGGACGGAGAGGTATCCGACGGATTGGAGAGAAAGATCAAGGTATCGGATCCAAAATTTCAGGAAGCGGTTGCAAATTTCGGGCTTGTAAAAAAGGATCTAAAAGAAATGATAGAGGTTCCAATGGACACATTTCATAAATTTGATAAACTGGAATTATCACTTTCATCAACTGCAATGATAGGATTGAAACGAAATTTTGAACTCTTAAAAGAATATCCTTATGATTGTCTTGAACAGAAATTATCAAGGATATATCCGTTCGTTACATCGGGTGACCTTCTTAGGGAATTTAAATTAACAAAACTTTCAAATACTAAAATGAGAAAAGAGGTCAAGAAACTTCTCAAACAAATCGGGAAATATCAGGCAGCATCAGGCGGTTTTAAATATTATCCGGATTCTATTTACGAAAGTCGATGGCTAACCTGCTATACACTTGAATTCCTCTATTTTGCAAAAGAGAATGACCATAAGGTTGATGAAGAAATAATTAAAAAAGCATTGAATTTTATTAACAGGGACCTTGTCGGTGAGAAGATAGATACAAAATATCCCTATTCCAAAGCGGTTCTATATTCAATTACAACATATTCACATTATATTCTTTCATTGTATAACGAAAAAGAAAAGGCATCAATGGATGGGCTTTTAAAGATCACGGATAGACTGACTCTTCCTGCGATTGTAAATCTTTATAAGACACTTGGAACATATTCTGATGAATATATAAAAAAGAAGGAATCGCTTTTTAAGATACTTATGAATAAGATCAAGGTTGATCCCACAACGGCACATTTTGAAAATCGTGATGATATTGATTGGTGGTGGACTCATGAAACAAATATAAGAACGACATCTCAAATTCTTTACGCCATACTTGATACAAAGGGAAGATTTCCGATGGCAGAGAAGATGGCAAGATGGCTCACGGAGACCACAAAGCAAAAAAGATATATCTCAACACAGGAAAATATCAGATTATTTCAAGCATTTGAAAAGTACTATAAGATATATGAAGCAGCGACTCCGGATTTTGTCATCAAAGCACTTATTGATAATAAGGTAATTGCAAAGGAAAAATTCAAAGGTAGAAAGACAGATGCCCGTCTTACGACGGTGATGTTAAAAAATTATGAGCCAGGAAAATTATTAAAGCTTACATTTGACAAAAAAGGTGTCGGACAACCCTATTATCTTATAAGAATGAAATATTATCCAAAGGGAGAACTTCCCAATATTGACAGGGGATTTAAGGTTACAAGAGCATACAAACCCCTTGACGGTTCAAAATGGAAGGGATATTTTGAAGGTGGCAAGAAATATCTTGTCGAATTGGCAATAGTGAATACGCAAGAAAGACATTTTGTTATGCTTAACGATTATCTGCCTGCTGGTGTAAGGGTCTTGAATCCTGCTTTTAGAACTACCTCTCCAAAAGACTTAGAGAAGACGAATCGCGGTTCATGGTGGGGCTCATGGTGGGGCGGTTTTTACAGAAGTGAAATATACTTTGACAGTGTCCGGGTATTCGCCGAATTTTTAAGGGCTGGAAAACACAAATGGACATATCTCGTGGAAGCAACAACATACGGGAAATTCTCCGCTCCCGGAACTTATGTTGAAGAAATGTATAATCAAGAGGTATTCGGCAGATCAGCAAAAGAGATACTTGAAGTGCAAGGGAAATGAGGGAATACGAAAATAAGGGAATACGGAAAACAATATTAATCGCCGTACCCCATTAAAAGAGGGACATTACCTCAACAAAGAGATTTTTTTTGTTGAGGTGTGTCCCGGACTCTACATTAGATAACGATAGACCACCCGAGAACAATATAGACAAGGCAATAAGAAAATAAGTAGATAAGGAAATAAGGGAAAACAATATTAAATTCCGTAACTAACAAAAGAGGGACATAC
>JAUXGM010000144.1 GCA_030622125.1 bacterium
AATTGGATACATACCCAAAAACCCTAATACGATAAGAAGAAGAAATAAAACATTCTCAAAAATAGCATAATATTTCTTTACTTTTTCTATACCTTCTTTATATAATTTTTGTTCATCCATATTTTAAACCTCTTTTTTAATGGCATATAAATTCGTTATTCAAATAATTTTGTTGAAAAGAGGGAGGTTCTAACTTTAAAAAGATAGCATCATCAATAAGTAAGTAGTTTTTGTCCATTCTATTCATACTATTTTTTGCTTATTCACCTTTTATATAGGGATTTGTTTTGTAATCTTGATATATCTTATGTTTCATTCTTGCAAATTTTGTCTTATCGGTTAATTTCTCACCTTCATTATAGCAATCAATGGCTTTCGGACGCTCTCCAATCATATCATAACACCATCCTAAATTTCTATAAAGAATACATTTTACAAAATCATCATCTATATTCTCTTTTTTTAAATTATCCTCAACAATATTATAGTACTTGATAGCAACCTTATACGATGAAGATAAAAAATAATACCATCCATATTCAAATTGTAATCTAATTGATTCAGGATTTTTTTGCCTCCATTCATTAAGTATAATCTTTGCTTTTTGAATGTTCTCTTTGGGAATAATATTCGGTTTAAAATCCATATTCGGACCATGTAGAAATGTAGTTATTATGGAAGAATAATATCCATTAACTGCTTCTGTATTACCAAAATCATAATATGTTTTTAGGTCTTCCATTGATGTAATATCAAATATTTCCGAGTCTAAATCAGTTTTTTTAAGTGGTAAAATATCATCTAATTTTCTAAGTGAAATATCAGACCTATTCAGGAATGAATCATCAAAAAAATGCTTATGTTCTACACCGGTAAGGACAATAATTTTTCTGCCAATATTTTTATCAATAGCTTTGTTAATAAGATTTAACATATTTTGGTTGCGTGTCATGTAATATAGATTAAAAGGATTATCGCCAAATACCTGCATAGATATTTTATAACTTTCTCTGATATAATTGTTATATTCATCCCCATTCCAGAATTTATAGTCATATTCCTTTACATTCTCCCATATATTTCTGTATGTTTTATTAAATTTTTGAATCAAATTATTGTTTAACTCTAATGAATCAGCAATTTTTTGTTTTTCGATGTATTCCGGTTCCTTACTTAATTTTTCCCGTAATGCTCTGGTATTTTCACCGGAATACCAATCAATAGGATAAACTTTTTTATTATATTTCATTCCATATATTGTTGCCATCATCATTTCAATTAAGTAGGGCTTTTTTCTAAAATCCTCCGGACGAATTTCAACACAGATAACATCAATATCATAAGTTGCAAGGATTTGAATAATATTTTTATAAGAATAATTTATATTGTTTTGATGATTATGATGGAGTGTACCTATAATTAATATTTCTGTTTTCTTCTTTCCAACTTCTTTATTCAACACACATCCGGTAATGAATATTCCGATACCTATTAACAAGATAAACACCATTTTAATCGATGTTTTCATAATCATCCCTCCTTTTTTTATTTGTTTTTAATATTTCGCTTAGCTTGTATATCCAAGTAGTTCGGATATCTTTCCAGTCTGCCTATCATTTATTGATTAACCGGGTATTTTAAATAACAATAAACAGCGATTATTGATACAATAAATAATCCAATTATTCCGGTTGGACCTTCAAGGAACATATTCATTTTATCCTTAACCACTAAAAAGAGCATAACCGTAGTTCCTGCCCAATTCATAATTCCATGGGCTAAACCGACGGAAAAAATAGATTTACTCTTTCGATAAAAATATTGTAATATAATTCCCCAGGAAATGCAAAAGATAATCATAAAAAGAATGCCCAAGATTGGGTTTGAAGGATAATTCAACCCCATTAAAATCATCGGTAAATGCCAGAGCCCCCAGATAATTCCACCAATAACAAGTCCTGCCTTTTTGAATAATGCTACCAAATTTGGATAAAGAAAACCTCGCCAACCAACTTCTTCCCCCAATAATATCGGCAGATTAATTATTGGAGCTACAATCAAATTAAGTGCAAATATTATCAAAATCGACCCGAATAGAGGAATGTTACCAAGCGGGATATTTGCCTTGCTGATATTCTCAATTAATATCTGCTTGTTCACTAATAGATCGGGGTTCAAAAGAATGGTTGTTATATAAATCACCACCAAAATAATTAAAGTTATTAATGGAGCAATTAAGAGATATAATGGTTTCCCGATTCTGAATCCAAGTTTACCACCCTTAAACAAAGGCTCTTTTGCAATAACTTTTTGAACAAAGAAAGCACTTATCAAGGGAATAAACATAATAATTGTTTGCAATGGCGACTTACCTAATCCTCCCTGTAAAAAAACGACTAAACTAAGTCCATAGGTCAAAACAAAATTAATCCCCAGAAACCATACAATCTTTTTAATAATATTTTTTTTATCCATATTTTAAACTCCTTTATTTAACCAAATCAAAATTATCCAAAGAACTCACTATTCTCCTAAACTGCTTCTTTATTATCTTGAATTTATACTTTCTCATATATTTAATTATATCACTTTTAATCCCAAAAATCAAATTATTTGGTGCAAATTATACGAATAGAAATAACGAATAACCCGAAAGTAAAAATGGGGACGGAGGAGAACTTTCGCAACTAACGAATGAGATTGCCTCAGTCATTTCATTCCTTCGCAATGACAGAAAGAGAAAGAAATGAGATTGTCACATTGGAGTTTATCCCGCACTCGATGCAGGACAATGACAGAAAATAAATACAGAATGAAAAGAAAAGATGGATTCCTGCCGGAGTTTACCCCGTACTTGATTCGGGGCAGGAATGACAGAAAAGGACTCTCTATCTGGTGACCTGGTGCTCTGAAAAAACAATGTCAAAAGTGACGAAGTCATTAAAAAAGTTCAAGGTTCAAAAGTTTACCCAGCACCGTGAAACTGGTACGGGGTGAAAAGGTTCAAGGTAAGAAAATGAAGTAAAAAAATACTGGATTCTTCGCTGTGTTCAGAATGACAGATCTTCTTTATTTTTGCATTTTCACTATTTACCATTTACTATTTACCGTTACATTTATGCAATATCCATACATTCGGCTCAATATATTCACCTAAATTATTTTCTAAATCAATATTTACGGAGTTTAAAGCACCTTCAACAATATATTTATTGGTTTCACCAAAATACATACCCGTCCACTTTTCCCAATCGGAAACAGTTCCCCTAACCGTCATAGATGAATTCGCCACTTTTAAAATTTTACCACCAAGCTTTATATGAACCCTCAGCCATGGATCAAAAGGCAGATCATTTTTTTTCCAATTTATAAAATTATTAAATGAAATTGTAGGATACTGTGGTTTTAAGGTCGGTCTGATAGGAAGAATAAGATTGGAATACCCACATTTCTTTCCAAGTTCCTTAAAGCCCTCAATGATCTTGTAGCTTATTCCTTTTCCGAGATGATCTTTTGATATTACCGCTGCCATTCCACACAATGTATTGGGATTTTCATTTTTTCCGATTATGGTTTTTAGCGCATCATCAAATCCATCAGGTAAACCGTCTATTTTACCGTTCCAATAAATGGGAGCAGAATTACCGATACCGACATAAGCATTATCGATCTTGAATAATAATTGAAATTCAGGATATTTTGAATAGATGGTTCGCCAATATTTTTTAACAACGGCATCCTCATTTAGAAAAACAGGCCATGCATTACTGTGCATACTGTTTATTACATCTACTAATTTTTCATTTTCAGACAATTTTTCTATGATCATTTTATCATCTCCTTAAAAAGAATTTCACTTAACATTGTTTATCTGAGGTCGCCATTCATTCATCTTTCTTCACTTCTTTTTTAGCAATAATAATCATTCTTTTAGAATCACTTGTGAGAGGATTTGCCTGCCAGTCTCCATACATCCTGTAGATGTTAAATCCAGCCTTCATTAATAAATCTCGTATCTCTGTTGGATTATAAACCCTTACCAAAAAGGGCTTATCTTTCCGTTTACCATTTCTAATGATAATTCTTCGGTTGGAAAGACATCCCGTAACACTATCAAAAGTATTCCTATCTATCATCAAATCGTCTCCTTTTTCTGTCACTATGTATGGTAGAAAGTGCTTTAAGAAAACATCTCTGTTTGCTGTATCAAAACAGAATAATCCTTCTGGTTTAAGAGCATCAGCGATATTTTTGAGAACCTTAAAATTCTCTTCATCTTCAAAATATCCAAACGAAGTAAAAAGAAGAAGAACCCTATTAAATTCCTCTACAAATGAGATCTTTCGCATATCTTTTTGAATATATGTAACACTTATGCCTTTTTCTTTTGCCTCTTTTTTTGCAATTTTAAGAAATCCCCTGGTAATATCAACACCTGTAACATTGTATCCAAGTTTTGCCAAGGGATTAGCATGTCTCCCATGTCCACAAGCTAAATCAAGAATCTTCATAGACTTATCAAACTGCAATTCTTTTACCAAGAACTTTATTTCTGTTTTTGTTCGTTTTTCAGTCAACGAATCCCCATAAAAATATAGATAATCATCCGGCTCAAAAACTGCCTTGAAGTCAAATCCTGACTTTATGTATTTTTCTTTGTTCATTGCGTTACCTCTTTTTGGCGATTTTGTATGAAGTGTTCATATCAGCACTTAGCTGGGTATAAATCTTGATTATTATAATTTTATACTCTTTCATCTATTTAATTATATCTCTTTTAACCCTAAAAATCAAATTTTTATCCCTACTTTTTTAATTTCAGTCAATAAATCCTGAAAATATTTTTTAAAAAAAAAATTTAGAAAATCAAATTCCACAAATTCCACCATCGTCCCCAAATTTTAAAATACGTGGATAAAAAAAGTTGCCGAAAGCAATTTTGGGAAATCTTTAGTTCCCTTTTTATTCACTGTTATCTGAAGTTTCGCTTTCAATTTGCTCAATTTTTTCCTTTCTCAACTCATCTAAGGTCTTACCAAATTTCTTATGAATAGCCCACCCATAGATACAAATTGAAGACCACCCTGTTACTTTTTGCCCCCACTGATTATATGTTAATTTTTCCTCATTAAATTTTACTTCTCTGGCATCTAAAACTTCTGCTTTTGAATTATCATGATTCTTTATAGAAAGTTTATCTCCTTTTTTCAATATACCCCATTCAAATAATTTAGGCATTCTTGGAAGGTTTGCTCTCTTAATTTCTGTAATTGGCTTCTTACCCCGGCTTGGTAATTCTCTTTCTAAAATGTCA
>JAUXGM010000037.1 GCA_030622125.1 bacterium
ACCCGAAAATCCCTAAATTTTTTGCTTTCAAATTATATCCTTCTATAAATTTTCATTTAATATATTCTACCACTTTAAATTTTAAATTCAAACCTTTTTCATCTTTTTCTGATTCTTTTATTTTATTCCCGTTTCAGTCCAATAGTCGTTTGACTGTTTGACTATGGCAATTTATATTATTTCCCAATATTACTTATTTTTATCTTGTTTCAGTCCAATAGTCGTTTGACTATTTGACTATGGCAATTTATATTATTTTCCAATATTACTTATTTTTATCTTGTTTCAGTCCAATAGTCGTTTGACTGTTTGACTATCATTTTTTTAGATGAGTAATGGATAAAATTATTTTTTCACTTTTTAAATTCATTTCAAATTTCATTGAGTAAATTCTGAAACTGTTAACCCCGTAGATATATTTATTCCGTAGATATACTATCAGCGGAACTATCAACGGTGTCAAAATGTTTATCCCTCACCTTTGAAAAAGATGTGGGGTCAACCTTGACACCGATCATAGTTTAAATGTTTTTAAATTTTATTCGCGATAGATAATAAATTCTTGAACTATTTTTTTATTATATGCTTTCCAACCACCTCTAAAATCTCTACTTGTTACACTAATAAAGTCTTCCATTCGCTTTGAATTGAGTTGTTTTAATAACTTTTTATTATTACCTTCATATTTTATACAATATCCGGAATAAAATGTTGCTTCTTTATTTTTATGATAGATAAAATTAGTTTTTTTATTCATTGGTGAAAATAGTATTTTTTCACCAAAGCTCGTATTTAAACTTTGAGTTCTTCCAAATGCATACCAAGCAACCGGATTTGGTTTCCCGTTATCTCTTTTATCTAAAAACTTTTTTACCGATTGTAAATATTTATATGCAAAAGGAAAGTTAATTTTTAATTCTTCCTCAGGAATAATTATATGTTGGTTATTTACTTTTTTATAGGGAAATAAAATATATTCTTTTATTGATTCATTAGCTTTTTTAAGTGTTGAAACTTTTATAATTGGTTTTAATATATTCTTTTCTATTTTAACAACATTATTATATTTTGAAGCCAAATAAATATAATCTCCTTTTTCTTTTTCAATGGGCATTATATAAATCTTGTCAGATAATGTTGTTATGCCAACATGTATTTTTGCAATATCACCAAGCCTTTTTCCATTTTCTGTTATGATTTTATTAATTGATAGTTGCCAAAATTTTTGCTTTTTTAATTCAGAAAACTTTATAAACCTTTTCCTAAATTTAGTTTTTGTATCTGCCAATTGAAATAAAAAAAATTCTCTCTTCTTTTTATCAAAAATTACTATGGCACTATAAGTAGTTGCATCTTCAAACAATTGAATATGTCTGTAGTTTGTTATTTGAATTAAATTTTTATGTGAAATGAAATAATTTCTTAAATCTTTTGCGGTGTCGGTGTGAAAAAAAGTATTTGGTGTTATATAACCGCACTTACCTGTACTTTTTAATAAACTTATTGCCAATTCATAAAAAGCAATATAAATATCAGTTGAACCGGATTTACAAAAATGATAATTTTCTTGAATAAATTTACGTTTTTCTAAATCTAAATGTTGTATTCGAATATAAGGGGGGTTGCCCACGATATAATCAAATTTTTTAAGAACTGAATGAGAATGAAACAAATTATCTTGCAACCCTCCATTATGTAAAGAATTTACTTTAAAAATATTCCACTTAACATTAATATTATACGGTTCAATGATTTTATTTAGCTTATTGATCGCAGTTAAAATAGCAGATTCATCAATATCCCAACCATATACATACGATAAATTATTTTTTATCTCATTTGAATTTTTTGAAAATTCTATAATTCTTTCAACTATTTTTATAAGAAATCTGCCATCTCCACAAGCAGGGTCTAAAATTGTTTTTTTTAATATGTTCTCCGTATTATAGCCGATATCATCAAGTATTTTGTTAACAATAAAAAATGGTGTGAAAATTCGTCCTGTTAATTTTTTTTTGCTATATTTTTTTACAAGTGAACCCATATTATCTTCCGTAAGTTTTTCCTTTGGTTAAATTAATAAATGCTTTAATAAAGTTTTCAAAATTAGAAACTTTTTTTAAATATTCTAATGTGCTTTTGTCAAAATCATTTGTTTCTAAATCTTCTGGTTTAAGAAATTTTACTTTTACTTTTGGTAATAATTTTTTATGAAATTTTAATTTATCGATTTCTTCAATATTACCCTTTTCGTATTTTTTAACAATTTTAAAAAATTCGCTTTCATCATCGGTTTCAATAAAAGAGATATGTATTATATCCGGTTTATGGTATAAATTTTCTGCTTTATCATTATTTAATTTTAAATACTTTTTAATGTTTTGAGAATTGATATGTTCGATTTTAGTAAAAGTTTTTTTGTCGGAGCTGTAATAAGGCATTTTATACTTAAAAACCAACATTTGCCCATATAGGAATTCATTCCTTCTTAAATTTGCAGTTTCACCGAGCATATTTTCAAAATAATTATTTGAATTTTGCTTATAATTGGAAGTTATAAATTTAAAACCAATACCCGAAATAGGTTTGTTTTTATAAAAAACTGTAATATCAACATCTTTTGAGTAATACTTCCCTTCTAAATTATATTCTTTTCCGTCACCAATTCCCATTGATTTTATAGTAAAATTATTTTTTTTACCCCCAAGTTTTTTTAAAAGAATTTCAGAAATACATTGGTGCATTGGAACAATTTTTTTACTACTTCGTGGATGTGTTGAAAGATACTTTTTGTATCCCTCTTCCAAACTTTTTCTAAATTTTTCATTTAAAGCAGATTTCATATTGAGCCTCCATATCCATAATCAAAAAATATTTATTATTGCATAGCTTTTTTCTCAAGCTGCTCTTAATAGAGTATAACAAAAACAAATAAAAAAAACAAACTCAATCATTATTTTTTTTCTCTGCTTCTTTTTCACCAGTAGCCGATTTATCATATACTTCCACTGCATAGAACTCTTCATTCGTTCCTGCTGATATAAAACCATGCGAATTAATTATAATTACACCGGGATTTTCATCTTTATTTATTGTTATTCTTTTAATAAAATCCAGAAAATTAACCTCTTGTGGAGCAGGATTATTAGTCACATCAATATCAATTACAGCATGAAAATGGTCTGTTCCAGTCGGATGAATTTCTCCAAATGTACAGTTTACTCTATTGTAATTATGAGGGTCAGTGGCACAATGTTTTAAAATATTTGAAGGACTTTTTCTGAAAGTTGCAACCCGACCCTTATTTTAATTATTTTCAATATTCTTAAAAAGCTCAGAATAATTGCCATCTAATGATTTGTCAAATTCTTTCAACCATTTTAAAATATATTCATGATCATAATCCGAGTTCTTTAATAAAATGTTTTTGACATCTTCCATGTCCTTTGCTCTGCCGGATATAATTTTATGAATAATAAGGTCCTCTAAAGAAATAAAATTAACTTCCGTTTTCTCAATTTTTACTTTTTTGCTTTTCTCGATAGCTTGCTTTTCATAATATGAAAACGAAAATACAATATCAACCCTTATCTTAGTTTTTTCGTCAATTAAAGGGAGAATATATGTTTTTTTGACAAATTCCCCCGGTTGCTCAACAAGTACCTTCAGATGTAATTTTTTAGTAACAATTTCAATTATCTTTTCAAATGCTTCTAAACCTACTCCCAAAGTGATGTCAATATCTTTTGTCATTCTTAGTTCGCCGTATATTAAAACGGCTTGACCGCCAACAACCATATATGGAATGGAATTATTATTGAATTGTTTGGCAATTTCAGAAAGTAATTTTTTAAACACTATTGATCTCTTTTACAAATTTAATTAAATGCTCAATACCATCAAGAGGGTTTTTTAATGGCAAGATTTTTAAATATATTGCTTCTTCCAGCATTGATTCTAATATAGCATATTTTTCATCAATGGTAAGTTTTTCATTTTGTATAAAATTCTTCTCAAATTTTTCAAATGTTTTCTTATCTTTTACCATATTGAATTATAATATTTTTAATGCTTTTTTTCAAGTATAAATTTGTTGAATTTTTTGTCAACAATAATTCCCGTTTCAGGGGTTTCTTTCCATAAATAGTGTGGATATGCGGTTATTTTATAATCGGAAAATAATAATTTTTCTACTTTCCATTTGGTAAAATAGGTTTTTAGTTTTTCTACTGTTGAATTATCGCCCCAGTGTATTACTTTATTTTTTGACATCAAACTTATCCCATAAGGAGGGGTTCGTTTCCATATTCCATAGCCGCTTTCCACCTCTTCTTCATCGGAATCATAATAGATCGCATCTTTTTCTATAAATGAAAGATAGAATAAAAATGAAAATCTTTCGGCAGATGATAGTTCACTAATTTCCTGTGAAAGATCTTCTACCTGTTCCGCCCTTTTAAGTAAATGACCAAGTGATTTAATATTTTTCTTATAATCGGACATTATACTACTTGTTCCCGTAAAGGTTAAAAACCTTACCGAAAGTAATGGAGTTCCCTCAAATATATTACCTTTTTTTACAAATTTGCAAAGCATTTCCAAACCTCTGGTAAGAAGCGGAATAATTACTGTTCCGCCATCGCTTAATTGTGTATACCAGGGAATGTCGGGAGTAGCACATGTTACGATTATTGATTCATAAGGAGCTTTTTCCTTATAGCCGATCCCACCATCTGCAACAATAACTTTAATATTTTTTCCGGCTCTTTTAATATTTTCTTTCGCCTGGCTCGCAACATTGGATTCAATTTCGGTAGTTATTATATTATCCTGTCCTACGATTTCCGATATTATCGATGAATTATATCCCGATCCCGTTCCTATTTCCAATACCCTATCGTTAACGGAAATATCTGCGATATCGATCATATAAGCAACAAGCGACGGCTGAGAACAGGTAGATAAAACATCCTTATCTTTTACTGCAACCACCAATGGTGTATCTACATAGATCTCTTTTAAAAGTTCCTCTGCCGGATTGTCATAATCAAACTTTTTGAAGCTCCATTCATTTTTTTTCTCATCGCAAAACCATATTTTAGGAATGAAAAAGTGCCTATAAATTTTAGTAATTGCCTGATAAGTATTAGGTTTTATCTTCCTTTTAAATGCAGAAGCGAACTTCTTTTGAACTTCATAATCCAATTTTTTTTTGTAATTCTCAATTATTTGCTCCATTTTAACCTCACATTGTATTATAACTGTTTTTTATGAAAAAATCAATCACTTGCTTTTTTTTATAAAAAATAATATAATGAAATTATGAAAAAGAAAGATTTTGTACTTGTATTACACATGCATTTACCGTATGTTGTAAACCATGGGACATGGCCTCATGGTATGGATTGGCTTTTCGAAGCCGCTGCAGAAACCTATATACCACTTATTCAAATGTTGGATAACCTTTATAGAGATAATATACCTGTTTCTATGACCGTGAATATTACGCCGATACTACTTGAACAATTCAATATGAACGAGTTTAAAGAGGGTTTCAAGGATTACCTTTCAAACAAAATAAAAAATGCTATTGACGACGGCATCTATTTTCAAAAAACGAAACAAACCAATTTAGCTGAATTAGCTTGCTTCTGGGAAAATTTTTATAAAGCAACCTACGATTACTTTGAAAATATTGATGAAGATCTCATTAAAAGATTTAAAGGGATACAGGAGCGTGAGCAGATCGAGATAATTACCTGTGCGGCAACACACGGTTATTTTCCGCTTCTTGGTAATGATGAAGCGATAAGAGGACAGGTCGGAACCGCTGTTGAGACATATAAAAAATATTTCGGCAAAAAACCAAAAGGTATCTGGCTTCCGGAAAATGCTTATAGACCGGCGTATAAATGGATCTCGCCATTTGGCGGTAAAACTGTAAATAGAAAAGGAATTGAAGAGATACTTTCAGAGTTCGGTATAAGATATTTTTTTATAGACACCAAACTTATTAAAAACAGTAAAGCAAGAGGTGTCTATCTTGATAGATTCAAAGGGTTACAGATATTATGGAAACAATTTAGGAAGCAATATACATCCGAAGATCTTAAGAAAGAACTATCGGAACACTCTACATACCTTGTTTATGAACACGATAAGAACCCTGTTTATTCACTTGTCCGAGATGAAAAGACCGGTTCTCAGGTTTGGAGTGCAAAACATGGGTATCCCGGTGATGCAAATTATCTTGAATTCCATAAGAAAAAATTTCCTGGTGGACATAAATATTGGCGGGTTACCGGTTCCGGTATCTCTTTGGGAGATAAGCTTGAATACGACCCGGACAAGGCATTAAATATGGTAAATATGCATGCAGATCATTTTCTTTCTCTTCTTGAATCCATTGCAAAAGGACTTAACAATAAAAATGAAACGGGGATTGTTGCACTTTATGATGCCGAACTTTTCGGGCATTGGTGGTTTGAGGGCGTCAAGTGGATAGAACTTTTATTCAGAAAACTCTATAATAATCCGTACATTGATCCGACAAAAGGGTATGAGCATATTAAAAAAAGACCGATAGTGGGGCATGTTTCCTTGCCGGAAGGCTCGTGGGGACAGGGTGGTTTTCATTATATCTGGCTCAATGATTGGACAAAATGGACATGGAAATATATTTACAAAGCGGAAAATAGTTTTAAGAAATTCATTAAAAATAGAGATCAAAATGATAAATTAGGAAATAAAATTTTAGAACAAATGGCAAGAGAACTTCTTCTATTAGAATCATCCGACTGGCAATTTCTGATCTCTACCTGGTCGGCAAGGGATTATGCAGAGGATAGAGTAACATTTCATTGGGATAATTTTGAGGCATTGGCAGCAAAATACATTGATTATAAAAGTACAAAAAAATGGGAAAAAGCAGATGAAAATCTTCTCTCCCATTTAGAAAAAGTTGACAATGTATTTTCCAAAATAGATCTTGATAATTGGGGATAATATTGAGTATAATCAAAACAAAAAATTTGACCAAGATATACAAAAAGGGAAGAAAAAAAATTCGGGCACTTCATAACCTAAATCTTTCTGTTGATGAGGGAACTATATTTGGTTTTTTAGGCAGGAACGGTGCAGGTAAAACAACAGCGATCAAACTTTTTTTAGGACTTCTTCGTCCAACCTCGGGAAATATTTCAATACTTGGGAAAAATCCCGATAATATAGATATAAAGAATCAAATAGGATATCTTCCGGAGATTTCATATTTAGACAAGGATTTTACCGCATGGGAGTTATTAAAATTCTTCGGCAATTTCTTTAAGATAGAGCGGAAGGTAGTTGAAGAAAGAATTGACGATCTGCTTTCACAATTCGGACTTTTAACCTTTAAAGATACAAAAATAGGAGATTTTTCCAAAGGGATGCTTCAAAAAATCGCAATAATCCAGGCATTGTTACATCAACCGAAACTTTTAATACTTGATGAACCCACAGAAGGACTGGATCCTATTTCACAACATGAGATCAGAGAATTCGTTAAAAATGAGAAGAAGAAGGGCAACACAATATTTCTTTCCTCTCATTATCTTGATGAGGTTGAAGAACTTTGTGATGTTATCGGAGTTTTACATAAAGGTAAACTCCTGCGATATGGGGAAAAAGATAAACTTTTACAGTATAAAATAATGTATACCTTTATAATAAAAGGAAAAAGCATAGAGAGTATCGTTTCTAAATACAATGGTAAGCCGTTTTTAAATGACTGCTATAAACTTCATATCAGTCTGAATGAAAAAGAGAATTTTACTAATTTATTAAATAGGAATAAGATAGAAATTGTTGAATTTTATAGAGAGAGAGAAGAGATCGCTGATTTTTTTCTAAGAACGATCGGAGAGAGTAAAAATGAATAAAATATTAAATATGACAAAATTTACATTCTTAAAACTTGTAAAGAACAAAATACTCTATGGAATATTCTTTTTAAATCTTATATTTATTTATTTATTAAAGGGATTAAATCTTTTTGAAATCGGTGCTCACCCGCTTGTAATAATTGACTCAACACTTTATATCTATGAAATAATGGGTTTTATCCTGCTCCTTGCCGTGATTGCAAATAACATCAGAAGGGAAATTGAAACAAAGAATATCTATCTTGTCCTTTCAAAACCCGTAACCAAGGTGGAATACATATTGGGAAAGATATTCGGGATATACATTTTATTTGCAATATTTACCCTACTTACAATTATTGAAATTTTGATCTTTATGTCCCCTATTACAAAGGAATATACCGGACTTTTTATTCTTGCGATCATCTTTAAGGCATTCTACCTTTTTATATTCACAGGAATACTTATTTTCTTTTCTCTTTTTCTTAGACCTACGATCATGGTGGTAATCTCAATTATTACTTTCTATTTTGCAGGATTAAATCTTGATTATATTGAATTGATCATAGGAAGCAGTTATCCATCGATAATTGTAAATTTATTGAAATTCATAAAATTTATTCTTCCGAACGGAAATTATCTTGACCTGCGATTTGCTGCAATGCAGCTTACCAATATCCCCTTTTCTTATTTTATTGCTTCAATACTATACATTATCGGGTATATGGGATTTATTGTTCTTTTATCCGGCTGGATATTTAAAAACAAGGAATTTTGATGAAAAAACAGACAATAGTGACCATTTTATTTTTTATTCTGATATTTCTTTTTTTTATTCTATTTATTAATTATTCAAAGAATTATAAAAATTATATATTGGTGCCGAACTCTATTCACCGTCACGGCGGGAAACAACACATTGCAAATGATTTAACAAAAAACAGAGGGAAAAAGACAGTGAATAGTGAACAGTTAATAGTGAATAGTGAAAAAAAAGAAAAAACAGCGGGACATTCCTCCGGTGTATCCCAGAAAGAACATCGCAACCATCATCACCATCAATTGGATTATATTCATCTAAGAATATTAAATCATCCATGGAACAATAAAAAGATAATTGAAATGATCTTTGTGCAAGCGATCTTTTTTTTGATTCTTTCTTCTCTATTATTTGTAAAAAATTTTAAATGAATAAAAAGATATTTTTTCTTATTTTAATATTTATTGTAATATTCGGTACATCTTCAACTTATTTTAATTTTTCACTACCGCCAAAAAAAATCGATATTGTAAACAGTAATATCTTTTCGCTATTGATGGGAAGATATCGTGAATTTCTCTCCGAGTTTTTATGGAACAGAGTAGATATTTATCACCATATGTGGGAATTTTCCGGAAAATCGACATCAAATGAAAACGGTTCTCTCTACCTTTTGAAATTCGCAACGGTTTTGAACCCGCATTTTGTAAAAGCTTATGCGCTTGGATCCTTTATCCTGTATAAATACAATAAAAAGAAAAAAGAAGGTAAAGAATTTTTATTGGAGGGAATCAGAAAAAATCCGGAAAGTTATACCCTATGGAAGGAACTTACTTTTTTTCACTATTTTACGGAAAAAAATGACAAAAAGGCATATTCCTCAGGAAAAACAGCATTCAAATTCATAACGGATGCTGATCTAAATGAAGATGATGCATTGGTATTTATAAGAACACTCGGAAGAACCAGCTTTAAATTTAAAAAATACGGTGAGGCTCAGAAATATTATTCTATATTAAAACGACGGAAACACTTAAATTCAAAAGATAAAAATGAAATGAATAAAATTATGGAGGTCATAAATGACAAAAAAGCAGGGCATTAAAAAAGAATCTCTCGATTTCCAATTGAAGAACCTCTGGTCGGTTTACTCTAAGAAAGAGGAGAAAGATGTAATGACTTTTGCTGAAAATTACAAGGTATTTTTAGATCTTTCCAAAACAGAACGAGAGGTATATGATTTTATGTTGGAAAAGGCACAGAAAAATGGATTTAGTGAAAAACTGACAAAAGGTGCAAAAAAGATAATCATCGGGAATCGGGAAAAAGCTCTTGCGATTGTTTATCTTGGAAAGTTACCTTTGACAAAGGGCTTCCGACTTATTGGGGCACATATTGATTCCCCGCGTCTTGATCTTAAACAGAAACCGTTTTTTGAAGACACAAATATTTCGCTTTTAAAAACCCATTATTACGGTGGGGTTAAAAAATATCAATGGGTATCAAGACCATTAGCAATTCACGGTGTTGTAGTAAAAGAAAACGGAGAAAAGGTAAGGATCACCGTCGGTGAGGATGAAAAAGATCCCGTCTTCGTTATCCCCGACCTTCTGCCTCATCTTGCAAGAAAAATTCAAGATACAAAAAAAGCCAATGAAATTGTCATAGCGGAGAACCTGAATCTTATCGCTTCTCAGAAAGAAGTAATAGATGAAGAAGAAAAAAGGAAACTTGTCAAGTTTTTACTAACACTACTCAATGAAAAATACGGTATAAATGAAGAAGATTTTGTATCGGCTGATATAGAGATCGTTCCGGCGGATAAGGCAAAGGATGTCGGATTTGATAGAACCTTTATAGGTGCTTATGGACATGATGATAGAGTCTGTGGATATAGTGCATTTAAAGCAATCTCCGATCTAAAGGAACAACCGCAGTATACCTCAATCGCCTTTTTTGTTGATAAAGAGGAAATTGGAAGTGATGGACCGACAGGGGCTCAATCCAATTTTATTTTGGATATTATAGTCAAATTACTTTCTTTGCAGGGGAAGAAAACCGATCTTGCTACAATTAATGAGATCTTTAATAATTCCGAGGCACTCTCCGGTGATGTCAATGCCGCTGTTAACCCGATGTATAAAGAAGTTCATGAAATCAATAATGCAGCGATATCGGGATATGGGGTCATCCTAACAAAATTCACGGGATCCGGAGGAAAATATTCTTCGAACGAAGCGACTGCTGAATTTACTGCAAAGATTAGAAAAATCTTTAATTCCAATAATGTTCATTGGCAATTTGGAGAACTTGGTAAAGTAGATGAGGGTGGTGGTGGAACAATAGCAAAATGTATCTCAAAATGGGGAATAAGTACGATAGATTGTGGTCCCGGAATATTGGGAATGCATTCTCCTTACGAGATCGTTTCAAAGGCAGACCTTTATGAAACCTATAAGGCATATAAGGGATTTTTCTTATTTAAATAATTTAATGGAGGACTAACTAATGCGATTAGGCGATATGCTTATAAAAAACGGATTGATCAACCAGGAGCAATTGGAACAAGCTCTGGAAATACAAAAAAAATCAAAGGAAAGATTGGGTTCAATATTAGTAAGTGAAGGATTTATCGAGGAAGATAAGATGTTAATTACACTACAGGATCAACTTGGTGTAATGGCAATAAATCTTGACGAATGGCCTGAAATAGAACCCGATATCTTAAAACTCATACCGGCAAAAATAGCAAAAAAAAATAAAGTGATACCAATTGAAAAATTAGCCGATACATTAACAGTAGCCATGCTTGATCCCACCGATGAAAAATTAAAGGAAGATCTTGAATTTATTACTCATCTTTCAATTAGTCCGGCAATCTCAACGAAGAGAAGTATTGCTGCTGCTATTGAAAAATATTATCAATCTGCAACTGAACAATTGATGGAACAAACCGAAGGATTTGATGATACGATCAGAGAGATAGAATCAGAAGAGGATATCGAGGGTTTTGATGAGCAATTGGAAGATCAAATCTCCGGTAAAGACAAACCAATGGTAAAGCTTGTCAATCAAATTGTTCAGGGAGGGATCACTATGGGAGCTTCCGATATTCACATAGAGCCATTTGAAAAATTCGTTAAGCTTAGATACAGAGTAGATGGTGATTTAAAAACCGAAAGAACATTTAAAAAAAATCTGATTACCGGAATTGTTGCAAGAATTAAGATCATATCACATCTTGATATATCTGAAAAAAGAGTCCCTCAGGATGGTAAAGCAAGGGTAAAATACGGAAATAGAAAGATAGACCTTCGTGTAGCTACCGTACCTTGTGTTCACGGAGAAAAAGTTGTTATAAGAATTCTTGATAAAGGAGGTGGCAAGGTAACATTGGATATGCTCGGATTAGAACCTGAGCAACTTGAACATTTTAAAGCTGCGATTGAACAACCATGGGGAATGATACTTATCACCGGACCGACAGGATCCGGTAAAACATATACCTTATCAACATCTCTTGAACTTTTAAATAGCGATAAAGTTAATATTATGACGGCAGAAGACCCTGTGGAATTTGATATTGAAGGTTTGAATCAGGTAGAAACGAAACCGGATATCGGTTATACCTTCGCAACTGCCCTTAAAGCATTTTTAAGAGCTGATCCTAATATCATTATGATCGGTGAAATTAGAGATCTTGGAACGGGAGATATTGCAATTAAGGCAGCTCAAACAGGGCATCTTGTATTTGCAACGCTTCATACCAATTCCGCACCGGATACTATTGCAAGATTGGAAAATATGGGGATTGAACCGTTTAATATAGCAAGTTCGCTTATAATGGTCGTGGCACAGCGGATGGTAAAAAAGATATGTTCAAAGTGTAAGGTCGTAGATGAAAGTATCACTGATGATGTTAAGAGACAACTCGGAATACCGGAAGATAAGTTGGCGGAAACGAATTTATATAAAGGTACGGGGTGTCCTAAATGTCGAAATACGGGTTATAAAGGTAGAACGGCGGTTTTTGAGATCCTTTGTGTCGACGAAGTAATACGAAAACAAATAAATGAAAAGGCGTCGGTGGATGTAATTAAAAAAACTGCAAGAGCACAAGGAATGCATACCTTGAGAGAATCAGCGGTTATAAAGGCATTAAAGGGACTAACAACCGTTGAAGAAGTCTTTAAAAATACAATGGCTGATGCATAAACAAAAGGAGATATTATGAAAAAGAGAATTGCTTTGATCTTGATTTTATTATTAGCGTTTTTAGGTTGCAAAAACAGTGGCAAGGAAGAGGCTGTCGAAAGAAAATTTACTACCGAAAAAACAATGGAGCAGCAGAGCACCGGAACACCGGAGAAAAAAGAAAAAACATTAGCATCAACACCAAACATGGAACAAAATACAATTGACAATGGACAATTGACAATGGACAATGAAAAAAAAGAAATAAGAAGTAAAGAAGGTGTCGAAAAAGAAAAAAAGATAGAAAGCATACCAAAAAACTACAAAACAAAGATCACAAATATTACCAAAGGGGTTGATAATTATGAAGTCACATTTGACAATCTGATCGTAGTAAAAAATGTAAGAATAGAAAATAATCATTTGATCTTTCCTTATTCTACATCGGGAGAGAGAAAATATTATTTTATCTGGGCAAATGAAAAAGAATTATTGGCAAAGTTTTACACGGAAATTTTAAATAATAAAGTTTCCTCTTACCAGGGAAAACCCGTAATTACAGGAATAAAGATCAAAAAATACGAAAGCAGCAGTTTAAAAGGCTGGGCGGATGTTGAACTTGATAATGAATTTACGGTAAAAAGTATCCCAATCTTTATGGGTGGTAGATACAATAAAAATAATATCGGGGAACCCGCTGTAAAAGTCGATGGAAAATATGTTCCGATGGTAACATTTAAAGATAAAATATGGAAAAACGAATTACAGGAAGCAATATTCAAAAAATATTCATCATTGGAATAGTTTTTTTTCTTTTTACAGCTGTTATTCAGGGAAAGGAAAGCTTTTTACATGAAAAAAAACCGTTTATACGGTTGGCTCAATCACTTATTTTACCGGGATGGGGACAATTTTCAAATAAAAAATATCTGAAATCATCCATCTTTTTTTCTACAGCAGTAATTAGTGTTTTTGCAACAATGAATAGCTACAACTCATTAGATGATTCCTTCAATAATTATAATAGAGAAATGGAATTGGGAAATATTACTTATGCAAATGAACTTTATGATAAGTATAAAAATAAATTTACACTTCATCAATATCTGATAACTACCGTAATTATTTTCTGGGGGTTAAATTCATTGGATGCCTTTTTTGATGCCCATTTTCTTAAGATAAATATTAAGAAAGACAATGAGAACCTAAAATTGTATATTGAAAAAGAGTTTTAATGTTTAGATTCATTCACTTCAGCGATACACATCTTGGTGATCATTTTCCTGATAACCGAAAAGCAAATTTGGATGATTATCGTGGAAAGGATTATTTTGAAAATTATTTTCGGATTATTGATTTTATTCTTCACAATCATAAGAATATCGATTTCATTATCCATACCGGAGATTTTTTTGACAGCGACGATCCTTCCCTTTTTGTGCAAGAACTTGCATTAAAGCCACTTCAAAAAATTGATAAATTGGGAATACCCTTTTTTTTACTGAAAGGTAATCATGAAAGAACCGGAATACCGAAAATATTTTATAATTCTATAAAAAACTTGATAGTTTTTAATTCACCTCAATTTAAAAAGATAGAGATTGGAAAAGCAAAAATAACCATTACGGGCATTCCGTATCTAAAAAAGAAAGAAGGAAAATTATCGGCATTATTTAAAAGAACACTTGAAGAGACAAAAATAGAGGAGAATAGAGGCGATTTTAACATCTTGATGGCACATCAATTATTGGAAGGGGCTGCTGTGGGCCCGGATGGATATAGATTTAGACCTTATTCTAAGGTTTTAACACAAGCGGCAATACCTGATTTTTTTGATTATGTTTCTGTCGGACATATCCATCGTCATCAGGTAGTGAGAAATAAATATACAAGAAAGAACAACATATTTATATCGGGTTCTCAGGAAATGATCACCTTTTCGGAGATCGGTGAAAGAAAAGGTTTTTACTATGTAACTGTAAGTGATAACAGACGAATTAACGCTAAATTCATTTCCTTACCCGTACGTCCAATGTTTGAATTTACATTAGACCTTGCAAATAAAAGTAGAAAGGAATTATTAAAATTGATGAATGAAACCATAGATAGGATACCTGAAAATGGTTATGGAAAAATACGGCTTGATGGAAAAATTCCAAAGGCATTCTTTAAAGAACTTCCGCTTGATAAATGCAGAAAGAAAGCATATAAATGCCATTTTTCTTTTAAGCATCTCAAGATAATCGGAGATGATTCTAATATAATTATTCTTCCGGATCATGATAATAAGGGGATGAAAGGTCTCTTACTCAATTTAGATATTACCTCTTCAAAATTAAGAAAAATACCAAAAGAAGCGGGGATATATTTTTATAAAGACAAAGAAGATAAGGTAATTTATATAGGCAGAAGCAAAAATATATACAGAACAATACAAAATAATATAAAAAACAGTATTTTCTCTTTAAGTCATCGAGAACTGTTGGAAAAAATACATACCATTGAATATCAATTTGAAGAAAATGAACTTTTTGCGATACTCGATGAGATCGGACTGAAAAAACAATTTCGTCCGATTTACAACAGAAAAATATTGTTTTCTAAAGAATATTCCTATCTTACTCTAAAAATTAAAAACGGACTGCCCTATTTTTCCATAATCTCAAGTGTCAACGGAAATGAAAAACATTTACTTGGTCCGCTTATTAACGGGAATGAATTGGAAAGAACAGTATTAATATTAAAAAATAAACTGAATTTCCCTACTTGTGATGGAAATTTTTACAATTCACCGAATCAATGCATCAAATATGTTTCAAATAAATGTATCGCTCCCTGTAAAAGTAAAAAGTCGGCAAGAAGATACAGAAAATTGTTCTATGATTTCTTTACATCGCCCTTATTTATCTTAGAAAAGATAGTTAGTCGAACAAATGAATCTAAGGTAGGTCGCATAAAGGAATTAATTAAACAAATAACGGAAATAAAAAAGATATTGGCTCTTAATGGTATCTATACTATGAAAAACTATGAAGAAATTAATTCTACACTGCTTATTTTAAAAAAAGGCAGAATTATGCACAGTGAATCGATAAAAGAACCAAAAATTTCAGAGGCAAATATACAAAGATACAAAAAATTACTTAATTCCTATAATGTTCCCAAATTTCTAACCCCGAAAGAATTCGAGGACGGACTCATTCTGTTGAAGAATATAGAAAACAAAAACCTAATTTCGATTTTTGCAAAGTTTCAGAAACATATTGGATTTTACTTGTAAAAGAATTCGGTATTTAAATAATAATATTAACCACAGATTAGACAGATTTGACAGATTAAAATTATTAAAGTCAGAAAAAACTTTAGAATCTATCTTTAAATTTTCAGTTTAAGTGATTTTACTAAATCACTTTTCATTAAATCTTTTTTTAAAGTAGAAAATTAATTTTCTAATAATTAAAAAGATTTAGAATAATGAAATTTCATTTCATAACTGAAAATTTA
>JAUXGM010000073.1 GCA_030622125.1 bacterium
AAAAAGAACAAAAAATCAAATTGTTTTATAATATGGTTCCGTTTCAATATGAAATTTATTCGGGATTATTTTCTGCGACTTGGTATATTAGATGGCAGCACTGGTTTTATTTTATGCCTTCTTTCCGCCTTTTCTGATTTTCTTAAATATGTTAAATTATGGCTTTTAATAAGGGGAAAGAACATATAAATGAATATATGTGTTCTTTTATCCAATAAATCATTCTTTGGTGCAATAATAGCTTACCTACCTTTTTTTAATGTTTTAAAACAAACCCTACCAAATGCGTCAATTACTGTTATAAGTCTCAAGAAAGAAATAAAGATCATAGAGAATTTAGGATTTATAGATCAAATATTTATTACGAAGGATAATGGGATTTCTTTTTTTGATACGATCAAATTTATTAGGAAAGGTAATTTTGATATCTTATTTACATTTAGAAGAAAATCCGAACATGACTGGCTATTGAATTTACTGTCAAATATTCCCGTAAAGGTTGGCTATAAAAGAAAATGGTCGTTCCTTGTTTATACACATCTTGTTAATTACTCCAAAACAACTTACAGAGCCACCAACTTCCTTAAACTTCTTACACCTTTTATAGAAGATCCTGTCGAATATATGCCATTATTTCCGAATATTAAGTGTAAAAGCAGTCCTTCTATCTGGCTTATACCAGCTGGCTCTAAAAAAAATAAATTATGGGGAATTAATAATTATATTGTTCTTGCTGAACAAATTTTGGATCATTTAAATAAAGATGTTACATTTGTTTTAGGTCCTGATGAAAAAAGATATGTAAAAACAATAGAAAAAAAAATGGAATCACATAAGAATAAAGTTCATTTTCTTGTAGAAAAACCATTAAAAACATTACTTATTGAGGTAAATAATTGTATTATGGCTGTGACAAATGATTGCGGACCTGGACATATCCCCCAGATATCCAACAAACCTACCCTTATTCTTTTTGATGGAAATGCAAATATATATGAATGGGTAAATAAAGAAGGACAATCTTCGGAAATATTTACTAAGAATCAGCTTATTACTTCTATTTCAGTAGAACGGATATATAAAAAGGTAAAAGAAGAGATAATTGGGATGCCAAAAAAAAAATGGGAAGGTGCATTGAAAGGAGGGGGAAATATGATCGCACCTTCCCAGTAGTATGAGGTGTTCTTCTCGCAAAAAGACCGTTTTGATTTTTGATTGAAGAAAGGAGGGGTATTTGATAGTCTTTTTACGAATAAATCAAAGAACAATAGTATTATTGCAAATTCCGTGCCAAATTCAAATTTCCTATATATATTAAGATACGGATTCTGCTACTTTTCATTTTGTTGAATTTTTTTCCATTTTGTTGAATTTTTTTCCACAATATTGAATTGTTTTACCAATTTATAAAAATATGACCGTTCTATTTTTGCCATCTCAATTATAGTTTCAACATCCCATCCATATTTATCTATCATATTGATTAAATATTCTTTTCTGATTTCATTTTTCCAATATTCCAAAACTTTCTTCAAGGGTTTTTCAATATTAATATTTATATTATCCGTTCCTTTTTCGTGCAAGGGAATATATTCTCGGGGGAATAGGATATTTTTTTCTGTAATGATATTATTCGATGTAATTACTGCCTTTTCAATAATATGCTCTAATTCTCTAATGTTTCCTTTATAATCATAATTCAGGAGCTTCAATGTTGCTTCTTCGCTAATATTTCTAATATTTTTCTGATGAACATAATTATATTTATCAAGAAAATAATAGGCAAGTGGTATGATATCAGCTTTTCTTTCCTGCAAAGTTGGCAAATGAATATTAAAAACATTTAATCTGTAATAAAGATCCTTTCGGAATTGTTTTTTACTAACAAGCTCAAGTAAATCTTGATTTGTTGCCGTTAATAACCTAAAATCAATAGGAATGGATTTAGTACTTCCAAGTCGTCGTATTTTTTTTTCTTCAAGCACTCGCAACAATTTCGCTTGAAGAGCATAATCCATATCCCCAATCTCATCAAGAAATAATGTTCCACCACTTGAAAGTTCAAATAGTCCATTCTTTGTATTGTATGCACCGGTAAAAGCTCCCTTTTCGTATCCAAAAAGCTCACTTTCCAATAATTCTTTTGGTATTGAAGAGCAATTTATTGTCATAAGTTTGTCTTTATCGCGTCCTGATATATCATGGATCAAATGTGCAATTAATTCCTTTCCGGTACCTGTTTCGCCGGTGATCAGAACTGTTGCAGAGGTTTTTGCTACACTTTTTATATCTTGAAATATCCTTCGCATAGATGGGGTTGAACCAAGAATTCCATTAAATGCTTGTTCAACTTCGGAAAAACTCGATAATGTCTTTACCTTATTTTTTAATTTAAGGGTTGTTTTTACTTTTTCTAAAATAATTTTTAGTTGAAAAAGTTCAATCGGTTTTTTTACAAATTCACCTATCCCTTTCTTGATAAACTCCATTATAAGTTTACTATTATCAATATTGGTAATAATAATCGGGAATACATTAAATTCTATGGAATATTTTTCCACTTTTATAATATCCTCTTTGACAATATTAGGGATATCAATCAGTACAATATTTATAGCCATATCATAAATAATTTTTTTTGCTGACTTATAATTCTTGGTCACATGAACCTTATACCCCTCACCATTTAAATATTCGCTTAAGAAATCAGAAAGGATCACATCTTCCGCAATGATCAATAATGAATAATTATTTTCTTGTAATTTTATATTCTACTCCGTCTTTTGTATTGGAAAGCATAAGATTTAAATTGTGTAAGTCCAAAATGCTTTTAGCAAAATAAACACCAATACCCGCTCTTTCCTTATAATTTTTCACAAACATTTCTTTTCCTAATTTCTTTAATATTTTTTCATCAATACCGCTACCATGATTTTGAAATATAATAGAACTCTTTTTTACCATAATATATATAATGCTATTATTGTCAGCCAAATCAATTAAATTATTCAGTATATTTGTAAATGCTTTTTTTAATAAGATCAGATCACACGGCAGTTCACATTTGGCAATAAATTCTTTTACTATTTTTATTCTTTTTTCTTTTAACTTCGGTTTTAGCTCACCAAGTAAAAATTTTATTAATGCAAGTAAAGAATGGTTTTTAAATTCAATATCCAAATGCCCTTCTTTCATTTCGTTTATATTCATAATAATATCATTAAAATAGAGAAGGGAATCTATTTCATCATTAACAATATTGTAAATCTTTTTCAAACTATATTGTTTATTAATTCCAAACTGCATATATCCTTTAATAATAGAAAAAGAATTTCTCAATTCATGTGAAAAATGTCTGATAAATTTATCCGTTACATTATTAATATTTTTCATAACCTTATAATCATTAGTTAATTTCTCAAATTGTAATAGTCTTTCAACAAACAAGTTATTAACAAATAAGAAAAAATGAATAGAGTTTAATTTACTTACGGATGTATTTTGTTCGGTTTCTATTAAATAAGAAATTTTTTGATTATGAATTCTCGGTAGATTGAAGATTAAATAATCATTATTTTTATATTTTTTCCTTTCTACTAATTTTTTATCCGGTTTTAAATCTATATAATGAGACGGTTCTATTTTTCTTATTAAAATTTTACCTTTATTATCACTAATAGAATAACCGCAGTCATCTGTTAAAAGGAACATTTTCTTCATTTTTAAATTTGATTTAATTGACAAAAAAGAATGCCTTAACATAGATTGTATGTTAGGAGTTCTTACTGCATAGAATATAGATGATAAAAAGAACATTTCCTCATGGGGAATGGAATTTACAATGTTTTTATTAATACAAAAAAGAAAAATTATTGCACCATTAAATTTATTTCGGACATTCAAGGGAATTCCGATCAAATATAATTCGCATTTTGAATTGTATTCAATTTTCTTTTTAAAATAGTATCGATTCTTATTTGTTTTAATCAATTGGAAAAAATTCCGATAATATTTTTTGAAACATTCAGAGAACCGTCCATTGGAATAATCTACAATGGATGTAATATTTCCCTTCTTGTCGATTATTAAAATATTTTTTGGGATTTCTGTAATAATATCACTAATTTTCACTTTTTATATAAGCCAGAGGGATAATATTTCCAGATTTTTATTTGTTTGACGCAATCTTAAAGAAAGAGTTTTAATTATCATTTCTGAGAATTGCAGTGCCAATTTCATATTTTTCGTCCTCATTTTTTCATAAGAATCTTTGCTTAAAATGAGTAATTTTGATGAATCAAAACATCGGACGGTAGCAGATCTCGGATAGTTGTCAAAGAGTGACATCTCGCCGAAAAACTCACCTTTTTCTAATATCTTTAATGTTTGGTCTGAACCCATCGCTTCTCTTTCGATCCTAACTTTTCCGGTTATTATTAAATATACTTCCTGACCGACTGATTGCTCATTTACAATTATCTCGTTAGTTTTATATTCTTTTTCATCAAAGTATTTAATAAATTCTTTCAAATCACCATCACTCCATTTGCTTAATAATTCAAATTTTTTTAATTCTGAAAAGTCAACCATTTTATCCTCCTTGACCCAATCTTAATTTGACATTTATAACTTCAAGATGCAAAGAAATAACCTCTTTTCCGACTCTGTTATCCGAAACATCAAGATACCATTCAAATAAAAGCCGAGCTTTGGTAAGTACTCCTGCATTTTCAAGTGCTAAACCGACATTGAAGAGTGCTTCTATATACATAACATCTTTTTCTTTGATTATATTCAATATGGATAGAACCTTATCATATTTTTCCCGCCTAACATATAAAAAGACAAGAGTTAATAGTAAAATTATATTGTTGTCAAATTTTTCTTTAGCTTTTAATGCTATTGTTTCAGCTTCGGAAAATTTGAAAGAATAGTAATAGGCATAAGATAATAAAGAATAGATCTTAGCGGATTCATTTCCTTTTTTCATTTCTTCGTTCAGAAAATCAATTGTCCGTTCCACATCTCCCCTTTTTAACATATATTTGCCAATCTCAAGAACAACACTCAAACTTTTAGGGCATCGTTTTAATTCTTCTTCAAGATCGATCTCATACTCAGGGGGAAGAATTTTCCCGATCCCTGCATGAAGAAAATTAGTTCCTACTTGATAATTCTGTATTTTTAAAATAATATTATTAGCAGCTTCAAGTTTTCCCAAATTAAATAAAAGTACCGCATAATTTGTTAAAAGCGTAATATTATCGTCAAATTCTTCTAATCCCTGTTTAAAATATTTTTCCGATAGGAAATTATTTCCCAATTCATTATAGATCAATCCCAATGAATTATATGTTATCGGGTTGGTTTTTAAGACCAATGATTTTTTAAAGTAATTAAGTGCTTCTTTATATTTTTTTAGTTCCCATAGTAGAAATGCAACATTATTATACTCTTTTTCATTTCGCGGTTGCCCTATCTCTTTCTTTATCAATTCAAGTGCTTCTTTTGAAAGCCCGCAAAGTTCCATAGAATCTATCAGATCATTAAAAATAGCTTCTTCTTTCTGCTCAAAATAACGATAAAGATTTAATCCGAATGCTTTCTCAATAAAACCGGTAAATTTCCATTTATCATTAATTTCATTGAGATCCTTTATACTACATTTCATAGATGAAAATTCTTTGTTTACAATATAGTGAATTCCAATGTATGAGAAAAAAATATCGGGATCATTGAAATATTCAGATGACTCCTCACTTTCTATTATTGCAAGTGCTTCTTTATACTTTCCGTTTGATATTAAATTTAAAAATTCATCTTTATTAAGAGCATCTTTTTTCTTACCGCCAAATATCATTTACTTGTTTGTAGATTATTCAGTAATTTCTGGGCGTAAAAAACAATATATGGATCATTATCCTTTAATGCTTTGGATAGAACATCTTTAGCAAGATCGGATGGATACAATGAAATGACATCAAGAATTTTTTCTTTGATCTCATAAGCAAATTTATCTGAACCGTAAACGGTTTGCATCCATGGAATAAGTGAGGCGCACTGTAAAGCCCCTCCTGTTTCTATTGCAGTAAATATTATCTCAAAAACGGGCATCTTAACCAATTCGGGAAGTTTCTTGCAAACCTCTTTAAATTTATATTCTTTTGCAAGTTTCAATCCTTCTTCTATTGTCTTCGGGTCTTTTGTATCAATTACTGCCAATATTTTGTCTTTATACTTTTTATTTCCATAACTATAAAGCACATCATATATTTTTGCTGATATAAATGGATTTTTATATCTTTTTAAAAGCAGTGTCAGTGTCTTTGTGATATGTGGATCATTCCCAACTCTTTTAAAAGCTGTTATAATCTCAACCATATACATCGGATATTTAAAATAAGTGCCGTCAAGTATATCCCTTTCCATAATTCTAATACCATCGGGATACTTGCACAAATACATAAGATATGCTGCTTTTGCTCTCACCCTGATATCAGCATCTTTATAACAAAAAATCGGATATAAAGTTCCCATTGCCCAGGAGATCTTTAGCCGCTTTCTTCCGATTTTTTCGATTGTTTCCATTGCACTTATAAGGTATTCGGGATCATCATTAGGTTTCATATTTGAAATAATTACATCTGTCATATCTGGATTTCCGATATCAGAAAGTGCTTTCACAGCAGCAACTTTAACAAGTTGATTTTTACTTTTAAGAAGTCTGGATAACTTGCCTATAACCTCATCGGCATGTAATTTCCCCAATGCAGTTGCACTGGCAATTTGAAGATTTGGATTTTCGGAATCAAGAAATTTTGCCAGATCAATAGTTACATTTTTATCACCAATGCTACCCAATACACCAATGACCGAAACCTTTGTAAAACTATCACCTTCTTTTAAAACTCGTTTCATTGCCGGCAGAGCGGGTTTACCAATATTCATCAAAAGTTCCAAAGCACTTTTTTTTATATTATCATTGGGAGAATTTAAACTCTCGGCAAGATCCGGTATGATTATTTCACCATACGCTTTCAATGTTTCAACCGCTGCTATTCTAATCTTGGGTTTTTCGGAACCGGCGAGTTCAATAACCTTGGGAATTGCTTCTGTAAAGGGCGTTTCGGATATCTTATTAAGCGCATTTAAGATTTTTCCAAATTCCCTTACTTGATTTGCCGAAAGATCTCTTAATAATTCTTGATTGGCAGAATTCTGATTACAGCTAGTAAAAACCAATGCAACAAAAAGTACCGAGAATGCAATTTTTTTATTCATTTATCACTCCTTTTCTTTTATTTTAATATTATTTATATACCACAGATCATCCATATTTCTTAAATAAACAAAAATAATGTTTTTTTTACCATCTTTTTTACGAACAACTTTTAGTGTTATTTTGTTTATATTCCCATGTTCTTCATCATAAGAAAACTCTTTTCTGATGATATTAACATAACTATTGTTAATAAGCTTCATGAACTTACTTACCTCTTCGGTTGTGGGATTGTAGTATTTTTTATCCAATATCATATTAAATTCTTCTTTGTTATTAATGTTACATATCTTAATTAAGGTGTCAATTGCTTTTTTTGGTGTTCGAAGATCTATCGGCACCGTACATGAGATAGATAACAGACAAACAATAAATAAACCTACAAATATCTTTCCCTTCATAATTTAATTTTACATTTTTTTTCAAAAAACTTCAAGAGATTTTTTCCTTTTCTTGAAATTTTATGACATCATTCATTTCACCAATTACCATCAATATATCGTTTTCCTTAATAACCGTATCTCCTGCTGGAACAAACTCCACTTTTTCATCACCCCGTTTAATTCCAATAATATTTAAGTTATAGACATTCCTGATCTTTAATTCACTTATTGTTTTTTCAAAAAAGGATTTCGGTGACTTAAATTCAACATAACGAATATCACCGGAAAGTTCAAAAGAATCCAATATATTGGGACCAACAAGAGAATTAGCAAGTCGTTTTCCGCCTTCAACTTCCGGCAAAACAACCATATCTGCTCCAATTTTTAATAGAACCTTCTTGTGCAGTTCCGTAACTGCCTTTGCCACCACTTTTTTTATACCGAATTGTTTTAATAATAAGGTTATTAAAACAGAGGCTTCAAGATCCGTTCCTATTGCGACTACCGCAACATCATATTTATTAACTCCAATTGCCTTTAAAGCATTCTCATCCGTAGCATCAACCGCAACCGCATTTGTTGCTATGCTCTGTGCAATCTGGATCTTCTCAGGTTCCCTATCAATAGCTAAAACCTCTAAATGTAATTCAGCTAATTGTTTACAGATAGATAACCCGAATTCACCCATTCCAATAATAATAAATTTTAATGCCATATTTCACTCCTAACCGACCATAACCTGTTCTTCCGGATATTCGATCTGAACAGGATACTCACTTCTTCTTATCGTAACGGCAATAACCGTAGGTCCTAATCTTCCAAAAAACATCGTTATTATTATAACTATTTTTCCAATTAAATTCAAGTAATTTGTGATCCCCGTAGAAAGACCGACCGTTCCAAATGCGGAGATAAGCTCAAACAATAAACGATGAGAGGCATCTTGACTAAGGGTAGCCGGAATCTGCTGCTTTGTTGCCAAAAGAATTGTGTATGCAAATATTAACCATGAAATTGCGAAGAGGAAAATACTTATTGTTCGGTAAACAATAATCTGCGGAATAAATTTTTTGTACATTACAACACTATCTTTTTGTTTTATAAATGATAAAAAGATCATTGAAAGGAGTATAAAAGTTGTAATTTTAATTCCACCTGCTGTTGAACCCGGTCCGGCACCGATAAACATCAATATCTCATTGATTATCATCGTTACGGGCTTTATACTTCCAATATCTATAATACTAAATCCTGCGGTTCTTGGACTTGCCGAATGATAAAAGGAGACCATTATTTTTTGAAAAAAGGTCATTCCTTTCATTGTGTTGGTTGATTCCAATAAGTACATTACGATTGTTCCGAAAACTAAGAATCCAATTGTGCCGGTAAGCATTATTTTCGTTTGGATCGATAATTTCTTTAATTTTAGATTGGCACCTTTTTTAAAAATATTAAGATCGAAAAACTCATAAAGAACAAGAAAACCGAGTCCGCCGAATATTAGAAGGAAAGCTGAGGTAAGTATTACTACCGGTGAATTATAGTATTGAGCAAAACTATCAACAAAATTTGAAAAACCGGCATTACAAAATGAGGATACCGAGTGAAATACCGAGTAAAAAAGTCCTTTTCCAAATCCAAATTTTGGAATAAAGGAAATAGCGAAAAAGATTGTTCCAAAAAGCTCAAATACAAAAGTATATGAAATAACCTTTACGATTAAATTACTTATATCATAAAAATCGTTTTTTGCGACCAATTCTTTTATTACAAGCTGTCTTTTCAATGTAAGATCCTTCTTAATGATCTGGTAGAAGAATGTCGCTATTGTCATAATACCCAACCCACCTAATTGTATTGACAGTAATATTATTATCTGACCAAAAATGGTAAAATCCTGTCCTGTATTTTTAACAATTAAACCGGTTACACAAACAGCAGATGTCTCGGTAAAAAGAGCATCTATTAGGGTGATACCACTTTTGGTAGAGAAAGGTAACATCAATAATAAAGTACCGCACATTATTACCATTACAAAAGTAGAAATGATAAAAAGAGGTGGTGAAATTTTTCTTCTTTTCATTTAAATTCAGGGTTAATTTTTTGCAAGTACCTCTTTAACTCTATTTACTATTTTTTCAAATTCCTCATGATTTTCTATGATCATATTTGATATAACCTTTCTATTTAATTCAATATTAGCAAGTTTTAATCCGTAAATGAATCTGCTGTATGAAATGTCATAGTTAGTTAATCCATTGTTTATTCTCTTGATCCATAATCGTCTAAAATCTCTTTTCTTTTCTTTTCTATGCATATAAGAATAGGCAAGTGAATGCATAATTTGCTCTTTTGCTCTTTTATATTCTCTTGATCTTACTCCTCTATAACCGGAAGCCAGCTTCATTATTTTTTTCTTTCTTTTTTTTCTTGGTACCGAATATCTTGCTCTAACCATTTCTTACTCCTCTTTTAACTGTAAGGTAATAATCTTTTTACCTTAGCTCTTGTTTCCTTGGATAACACCGTTGCTCGATTTAAAGTTCTTTTCCTCTTTGAAGATTTTTTTGTCAAAATATGACCATGTCCTTCATGATGAACCTTCACTTTTCCTGTTCCTGTGATCTTAAATCTTTTCTTTGCTCCTTTATGTGTTTTCAATTTGTGCATTTTTTTTAGCTTTTTCATTTTTGCCTCCTTTTTTAATAGGAATCAACATTACAGATAAACTTCTTCCTCTCATCTCTGCTTTTTTATCAATTGCTGCATAATCCGCAAGTTCATCTATTAATTTATTTAATAATGCGTATCCTTTTTCCTGATGTAAAATACTTCTACCTTTGTAGTAGATAGTGGCTTTTACATAATAACCTTTTTCAAGAAATTTGATAATATGTTCTTTTCTATATGAATAATCATGTTCAGCAGTGTTAGGGCTAAACTTAATTTCCTTAATAACGGTTTTTGACTGTTTTTTTCTTGCCTTTTGCCTTTTCTTCTCTAAATTATACTTAAATTTTCCCAGATCCATGATCTTGCAAATAGGGTAATCCTTCCCTGCACTTACCATTATAAGATCTAATCCCTCCTCTCTTGCTTTTGCAAGAGCTTGATCTCTATCCATAATAGTAACACCATCTTCCACTATCAATCGAATCTTTCCGGCTTGTATTTCGTTATTTACATAATAATTCTTTGCATCTTTCACCAAATTAACCTCCTGTATTTTTGGTTTAACCAAAGTATTCTTATTTACCCAATACCTCGAATGGCCATAGGGTGGAGAACTTTATTCAAACTATTCTCATCTTTATTTTGTATTATACCAGAAAAAAAATAAAAAGTCAATAGAAACGGGAAAAATATTGTTACAATATGAAAATGTTAAAAGATTTTACTGCATGAAAATGTTAATTTTTCCAAAACTATTTTTAAATTATTGCAATATCTTTTCACCTTTTATTTTAATAATATTAACCACAGATTAGACAGATTTGACAGATTAAAATTATTAAAATCAGAAAAATCTTTAGAATTCATCTTTAAATTTTCAGTTATGAAATGAAATTTCATTATTCTAAATCTTTTCAATTATTAGAAAATTAATTTTCTACTTTAAAGAAAAGATTTAATGAAAAGTGA
>JAUXGM010000006.1 GCA_030622125.1 bacterium
CGGTTCTTTTAACTGGGCTTTCACTGGAAGGGAAATTGGCATTTCCGGAGCACCGATATTTGAAAGCAGTGCCCAGGCAGTATTAAAAAATCCGGGAACAATTGCATTGACGGACAGCTGGATATTTTCTGTGAACGGAGATGTTGTTAGATTTTCAGAAGATAAAAGTTTCCCTGCATATTCATTCTTTGATAATCTTGTCGGGTATCAAACTTATGTTTCTAATGTCAAATTTTTTGGTAAATATCCGATATTCATTTCAAAGAGATTTCAAATGAAGAAACTAAAACTTGGTGTTGGACTTTCTTATCTTCCTGTTATTGATTATAATTATAAATACTATGAAGAGATTCGTGACAAGGAAAATCCCGAACCTAATAAACTTGCAACAAATCAATATCAAACAAAAAACTTATTGAATAGTTATAATCTTTCTATTGGTGTGAATGTTGCCGAAAATCTACTTTTTGGATATACAATTGGCATCCTGAGTGGAATTTATGATTGTATTAGAACAGTTGATTTAACCTCCTATGGGGAAGGATCATTAACTGCAATAGGTCATAATCCAACAGCAAAAGACTCTCAATCTTTAAAAATAACGGGATTAATGAATGTATTCAATCTCGGTTTGAATTTTAAACGATGTTGATTCACATTGGCATACCGTTTGATAACTACAAAAGGGAAAAATTACAATTATGAGAAAATTCTTTATGATCCGTCTAATAATCTCATTATTACATCTTCTGAAATGGATAACCCAAAGTTTTCCTATCCGTCATCTTTTATTGTTGGTGCCGTATATAGACCGAGAAGTGGTATATTTTCGACGATTTCCGTAAATTATATCAGAACATTCTGGAGTAAATTTGATAATGATCTTGAGCCAACTTATTTTTATGACACCAATGATTTTAATGTCGGTGTAGAACATCTATTTGATACGGGAGCAATCTTCAGATTTGGTATTTTTTATCATGAGAATTATGAAATTGAGCATCTTGCGGAGGCGGGAATTACCATTGGGACAGGTTATAATATTAGCAAAAAATATTTTATTGATTGCGGTATTGAATACTCACCATTAACTTATGAAATGACCGATCTATTTCCCGATGGAGATTATAATGGTTTAGAGCCACTTACCGATGCGGTTAATAGAACTTCTCCCGATAAAATAGAACAGGTTAAATTAAGAGCAATCGTCTCATTCGGAATAAATCTCAAATGAACGACACCAACTTACACCAAAGAGCTCAAAGAGGAATGGAACTGATCCTTGAGGATGAGGTCTTTATGTCAAGGATAGAAAAATTTTCTAAGACTCCTGAGGAACTTTTAAAAAGGATTGAGGGGCTCGTTGAAAAAAAAGCAGAAGAACTATTAAAGATCCCAAAGGATGACGAAGCATATTTGGCTATTGCAAAAGAGATTAGAAAGATAAAAAATCAGATATTAAATGAACTTAAAAATCAAAAGGATAATTAGAGGAACCTATAAGGATGCTTTTATCTATGGAAAAACCGGCCTTTGGAATGTCTGTTGTGAAAATGGTATTGTAAAGAAAATTACAAGATCTCAAAATTCCGAGTCTGCTCTCCATAAACTTATTCCATCTATGACAGACACACATAATCATTTTATGGCTTATGGGATAACACAGGTTTCAGCCGATCTACAGGGAACTACAACTATTGAGGAAATTAAGGAAAAGATTCGAACTTACATAAAAGCATATAGTCCCAATTTTGTGATAGCAGAAGGTTGGGATGAAAATTTTATAAAAGAAAAGAGAATGTTGGAAAAGAGTGACCTGAATAACATTTCAAAAAGAATCCCCGTAATTGCTCGTCGGTTGGATGGACATATAACGATAATAAACGATTTTGCTATAAAATATTTAAAAAAATTAAATTTAAAGGTAAATGAGGATGGGATCCTATTAGAAGAACTCTCATTGAGTATATCAAATTATTTTGAATATTCCAATGATCTTGTGCGGCTTGGAATGAGAAAAGCAATAGAAAATGCTAAGGATATGGGCGTTTCTGGTGTTTGTGACTTCTTGACCGAGAGATATTATAACTATTACATAAACAATCTTGACCTATTGAGTGATTTTCAAGTAGATTATTATTTGATACACCCCTTTTATATTGAAAATCCAATGGAAAATGAAAATTTTCATTTCAAGGGAATGAAGACATTTCTTGATGGTTCTATCGGAGCAAACACCGCAATGGTAAGCTTTCCATATCTTAACGGAAAGGGCAACGGTAAACTGATCTATTCGAATGATGAACTTATAAGGCTTATTGGGGCTTCACTTACAAAATTTGAAAAGATCGCCCTTCATGCAATCGGTGATATTGCGATAGAGCAGGCACTGAATGTAATTGAATATTATAAGAATGAAAGTGACCGATTCCGTCTTGAACATCTTGAATTTATTACAAAAGAACAAATTGCAAGATTGTCTAAACTGAAGACAGGGGTTTCTATGCAGCCGAATTTTATTGGAATGTGGGGGAACTACGGTGGTATGTATGAAGAAAAATTCGGTGATATATTTATAAAAAATAATCCGATTAAAAGTGTTCGTGATGCTGCATATTCGTTTAGTTTTGGATCCGATGACATGCCGTTTTCCCCTGCCTACGGAATATATTGGGCAACGAATCACCCGAACAAGGGAGAATCCTTGACTTTAGACGAAGCTATCAAAAGTTATTTAGGGACGCCCCTCAACTATCTCAACTTTCTGGAAGAGGATTAGAATGGATTTAAATTTCAGGATAGATAAAGGAACGGTAAAAAAGATCGGAGATAACTATATTGAAGCAACAATTATTGAGGAAGCGAACGAATGTGCTACCTGTCCAATGAACAAATTCTGTAAAGCCGGAATTTCTGTTAAATTAAAGGTGGCTAACCCTAAAAGATATAGAATCGGTCAGATAATTGATATAAAGGTTTATACGACAAAACGATTCTTATTACAGATATATATATTTATTATGCCGCTTTTTTCTCTTTTACTCGGTATCATTTCAGGAATCGTGATCTTTAAAAATGAAGAAATCGGAGTGATCTTGGGGACGGTGTTTTTTGTTATAAGTTTGATAATTAACATAATAATTTCAAGAAAAAAAAAGCAGATATTATATGAATTAAAGGAGGTTGAAAATGAAGGTTGAAATCTTTTATCGTGAAAAAGATGATAATTTCAGAGCAAGTTGTAGGGTTATTAAAAACATTATTGAAGAATTCAAAAAGAAATATACATTTAAATTGTTAGAGGTTCAGCTTATTCAAATTGAAAAAAAAGATGTTGAAAAATATAAATTCTCAGGACATATTACGGTAAGGATAAATGGGCAGGATATAGAAGAAAGGAATGACAATAATTATACAATTGAAGATCGTTATTATGAAGAGGATAATAAAAAAGTCAACTATATTCCTAAAAAAGTATTTGAGAAGGCAGTAAAAGATTACATAGACTCCTCCATCACCGCACAGGAGATGAAAGGAGAGGAACCGGATAAGATATGTTAGGGACACACCTCGCAATTCTCTCCAAAAAATTTGGTAGAAACCGAAAAAAAATGTAAAATAAAAATATTATGGTAAGAGGGCCAAGAATAGATTTGCCAAATTATGTTTATCATGTTTATGCAAGAGGGCAGAGAGGGCAGCCTTTGTTTTTTTCCTATCATGATATGGATGTTTTTGAAGATATTGTATACAGAGCTTTACAAAAATTTGATTTTGATATTCTTACATATTCTTTAATGAAAACGCACTACCATTTTGGCATGTTTAGAAAAATGATTGGATTATCACGAATATTTCATTGGATAAATACAATGTATGCAATGTATTTGAATAAAACATACAGGCTTATTGGACATGTATTTCAAAATAGATTTAATTCAAGGATAGTTTTAAATGAAAGGTACTATTATATTTTTGCTGAATATATCCATAAAAATGCTCACAAAGCCGGTTATGTAAAAGAAGGGCAAATATATAAATATAGTAGTGAAGGATTTTATTTAAATAATGAACCCAACAGGTTAGTGACAATGCCCATTGCAAATAATTACCCTGATTTAAAAATAGATAAAAGTATATTCGAATCTCCTTTTTATATTGGCTTAGATGAAGATTTTAATAATAAAAACCTTATAAATATAAAGAATATGTTTTTTAAAAAAGATAATAAAAATAAATTGTTTAAAGAAGTACTAAAAATAATATTAGACCATTATAATATAAATTATAACTATTTCGTTTCTAAAAGCAAGAATAAAAAACTTGTCTCTATAAGGAGAAATATAATAAATTGCTTGTATTATAAATATGGTTTTTCAACAATTAAAATTGGAAAAGAAATAGGTATGTCATATCAAAATGTTGCAAAAATTGTTAATAAGTTAGTTGAGAAAAGCGAGGGGCGTCCCTAATGAAAATCGGTATTATTGGAAAAAAACAGTGTGGGAAATCAACAATTTATGGGGCATTGACGGGATTGGATATATCCGATATGTATGAAAAAAAAATTTACTTCCATAGCGTTGATGTTTATGATAAGAGGGTATCTAAACTTTCAGAAATATATCACGCAAAAAGGGATGTGTATAATAAACTTGTTTTTTATGATTTTCCCGGGTATGACACAAATAATAGTGAACTAAAATCAATGGATGGATATATCATTGTTATAGGGGATCATCATTCTTGCGAAGAATCACCGATAAAACAACTTGAAGATATATTTAGCGATCTTTATCTTAATGATCTTACTATTCTTCAAAAGCGTCATGATATTATTACGAGGGGAAAGAAAAAATCAGATTTTCCATTGGAGGCAAAAATAATAACCGAATTATTAACCCTTTTGGAAGAAGAAAAAAATGTTTATAATGAATTTAAAGATGAAGAAAAGATTAAATTTGTAAAAGGATTTCAACTTTTTTCTATAAAACCAATATTTGTTATTGTTAATAATGATGAGAATAAAAATTTTCAACCGGAAAATACCTTCGGATTTCCAATCTTTGAAATAATGGGGGAGATTGAGCGAGAAGTAACCCTTCTTCCAATGGAAGAACAAAAAGAATACCTTGAAATGATGGGAATTGAAATACCTTTGATAAAAAAATTTGCAAGCGGTTTGTATAAATATCTAAATCTTATCACATTTTTTTCATGTTCGGAAAAAGAAATAAAAGCATGGCAACTAAAAAAAGGACAAACAATTTATGAAGCCGCCGGTGCTATTCATACGGATATTATGCACGGGTTTGTTAGAGCAAACATTGTAAATGCAGATGATATACTTAAATATAAAAGCGAAAAATTGGCAAGAGAAAATAATTGCTATCATCTTGAGAACAAAGAGTATACAACACAAGATGGGGATATTGTAGATATTCGGTTTCAAAAAAAATAGAGGTATTATGAAAATTTTCAGAACCGTAAAAGAATACAAAAAATATTTTAATACAATTCAAAAAAATAAGATCATAGGCTTCGTTCCTACAATGGGAGCTTTACATAATGGACATCTTTCTCTTCTTAAAAAATCACTTCAAAAATGTGATATTACTGGGATTTCAATTTTTGTTAACCCATTACAATTTGCTCCTGATGACGATATAGAACAATACCCAAGACAAGAAAAAAAGGATATCAAGATTTGTGAAGAACTTGATGTTGATTTTGCTTTTATACCGAAAATAAATGAAATGTATCCGGAAAAAATTTTAACAATGATAGTTGTTTCTAATTTACAAGATAATCTATGTGGTGAGAAAAGAAAAGGACACTTTAACGGGGTAACAACTGTCGTTGCAAAACTTTTTAATATTATCCAGCCCAATTTTGCATTTTTTGGATTAAAGGATTTTCAGCAGTATATCATTATAAAAAAAATGGTGAAAGATCTAATTTTTCCAATTGAGATCATTGGTTGTGAAATAATCAGAGAAAGAAATGGACTTGCAATGAGTTCACGAAATAGATATCTTACGAAGGAAGAGAGGGAAATTGCACCGAATATAAATAAAGCATTGCGATTCGGTATCGAATTGATCAAAGAACAAAAGCTTACAGCTGGTAAGATCATTGAAAATATCAGAACAAAATATTTGAAAGAAATAAAAATAGATTACTTAAATATTTACGACCAGGATACTCTTATTCCATTGGAAAAAGATAAGATTCCAAGTGGAAAAATTGCTATAGCAGGTGCATTCTTTATCGGTAAGGCACGTCTTATTGATAACATGCGTATCTCTCTATGAAAAAAAGTTCAGTTTTAATTCTTTTGTTAATTTTAACTATTACTGGGTTTTCGGATGAATTATCTTATAGATGGGAATTTACAAAATATGCCTTTAAAAATATCAAGATCAACAAAAAATTCTTAAAATCTTCCCTTGTAATAGGAACAGCTACGGTTGGCCTTTCATTTATGGATAATTTTATAAAGGATGAAGCAAACGATCGCCTCCATTCCAAATTTTCAAGTGTTTTTTTTAAGACAATAAATGATCTTGGTGAAGGTAAATATATTTTGCCGTTTTATCTTACTGTCTACGGAACGGGTATCGTTCTAAAAAATAAAAAACTTAAAAATTTTTCATATAATGCTTTTCTTACTTACTGTTTTTCAGGATTTATCACTTCTTCAATAAAATACAGTGGGCGTTTGCGTCCATCTAAAACAGATAATAACTACATATTTAAACCGTTTTCCGGAAATGAATCATTTCCATCCGGACACACCATGGTCATTTTTTCATTATTAGCATCCCTCGGGTATGAATTTAATATTGAAAAATATACTATTCCCCTTGCTTACACCTTTTCTTTTGCAAGGGTTTATCTAAATAAACATTGGGCATCAGATGTCTTTTTCTCTGCTGTTATAACAACGCTAATTGCAAAATATATTCATAATATGTCTGTGGAATATGACGGGGTCAAGCTAACACTTTTACGGTTTTGAGATCCGGGACACACCTCAACTTTCTTGGGACGCACCTTCGGAGTTTATCCCGTATCTGATACGGGAAGGTACGTCCCACTTGTTTTCGGTGCATTTTCTTCTGAACCTTTAAATCTATTTTCTTTGGCTATATTGTTCTCGGAAGGTATATCGTTATCTAATGAAGAGTCCGGGACACACCTCAACAAAAAAAATCTCTTTGTTGAGGTAATGTCCCTCTTTTATGGGGGGGGGGATGGAATTTAATATTGTTTTTCTTTCTAATCTCAAACCTCAAACCCCAAATTTCAAATCTTTTTTACCTATCAACGGGTAGACACACAGGTCTACCCCTACGGCTTTGTATTACATTTGACTCTCAATTCTCAACTCTCAACTATTTACTGCCTCTATCCTCTTTTTTATCCTATCAATTATTTCTTCCTTTTTAATCCCTTTTGCCTGTGCGGAAAAATTAAGGATAATACGATGCTTTAAGACGGGAAGCAAGAGTTCATTAACATCTTCGTCCGCAACAACGGTATGTCCTTTTAATAATGCATTTGCCTTTGCTGCCTGCATTAAATATTGACTTGCCCGTGGTCCTGCTCCCCAGAGAATGTATTCTTTTACAAAATCCAGTTTGCTTTTATCAGGCCTTGTACTTTGAATGAGTTTTACAATTTTTTTGATCATTGTATTAGATATTTCAATATTGTCAATAAATTTTATATAAGAGATGAGTGTTTTTCCGTTAACCAATGGCGATAGTTTTATATCTTCAATCTTCGGATAATTTTTTGTAATATTGAATTCATCATCAGAGGTCGGATAATCCATTTCAATATTAAAAAGAAATCTATCCAATTCCGCTTCGGGTAATGGATAAGTACCTTCCTGTTCAATTGGATTTTGTGTGGCAAAAACAAAAAAAGGAATTGGTAGATTATAATTTTTTCCGGCAATTGTAACATTTTTTTCTTCCATTGCCTGCAACAGAGCAGATTGGGTTTTTGGCGGTGTCCTATTTATCTCATCTGCAAGTATAAGATTTGCAAATATTGGACCTTTATGGAATTTAAATTGTTTTTCCTTTTCCTTGAATTCTATAAGTTCTGCTCCTATAATATCAGAGGGCATTAAATCAGGAGTGAATTGAATTCTGGAGAATTTGACATCAAAAAGCGTTGAAAGATTTCTAATAAGCATCGTTTTTGCAAGTCCTGGAACTCCGGTAATAATTGAATGCCCGTTTGATAGGATCGATATCAATATAAGATTTTTTACATCATGCTGCCCGACAATAATTTTACTGATTTCCTTTTTCGTTTTTTTTAAGAAGGTAACGATCTCCTCAAATTTTTGAATTGGTATCTTTTTTACTCTATTATTTTCCATTTTCCGTTTTCCTCTTTTATTACAAGCATCATATTTCCATCTATGCTATATTCTCTCCCGAATTTGAATTCCGGTTTGAACAATGTCATATCTTTTCCGTTGTAAATGCCACTCAATTTATAAGTGAATGTTAAAAATGACTCCTTTTCCGATATCTTTGTTTCATTGACATTTGAAAAAGAAAATTCAATGTTTTGAAAGAATAAAAACCAATAATCTTTCCAATAGGAAATAAAATTATCTTTATTTCCAATTGATGAGACAAAGTTATCTGATATCAATGAAGATAATTTTGAACTATCCTCGGATTCTATTGCTTTTTTAAAAAGCTCCAAAATTTTTTGCTTACCAACACCAATATCCTGTAATTTATTTTCCGTCTCAACTTTTTTTTCAATGGAACTATTTAAGATATTATCGATCTTCTTTATGAAATTATCAGCGTTATCCTTTTTTATCTCTTTTATCTTTTTAAATTCCGATCTTGCCGATTCAAAATCTCCCTTTGACATATAATTAAGTCCTTTTTGATATGATGTCCTATCTGTTGTCCATTGTTCTAATTTTATTCTTATCTCGTCTTTCTTTTTAATATCCAACTTCTCTAAATCTAAAAAAGAATGATAATATTTTTCACTATAATCATAATCTCTATCCTTTTCACTAATATAACCAAGATAATAGTACGCTACGGCATAATCTTTGTGGTAATAGATAAGTTCCTTAAGTAACTGCACAGCTCTTTTCTTGTCTTTATCAATCAGAGAAATAGCAAAATTTAACTGTGCTTTTTTGAAATTATTCGATATTTCACTTTCCATTTCAGGGGCATAAGACATTACCTTCTTATACTCACTAACAGCGTTTTCAAAATTACCATCTGCAAAGAACTTTTCCGCTAATGCCTTATGTTTTTTTGCTTCCGTTCGTAGATTAACACTGTATCCCGCATTGATAAATAAAAAAAAACATACGAAAATTAAATATAATTGTTTCATATTTTCTCCTTGCTACATAAATCCTTACTCATATTTTCAAGTTTATATATCTCTTTTTCTGTGAGTGCTATATTTAGGGAAAAGAAATCTTCATTCAAGTAACCATGATAATCAGAGCCACCTGTTATAATAAGATCTTTTTCTCTGGCAAATTCAATATACTTCATAGTTAGCTCTTTATTATGCATTGGATGAAAGACTTCAAGTCCATCAATCCCGATCTCTAAAAAATAATTTAAGTTCTCAATATTATTTGCAATATATATGCCAGGATGTGCCAGTATAGCGACTCCGCCTGCTTTGTGAATTACATTTACGGCTGCATTGGTTGAAAAAGGGTATTTAGGCACATTACAAGGACCGTTATCATCAAGGTAAAGATCAAAAGCTTGCTGTACATTTTCTACTACACCCTGTCTCAAAAGCATCAGTGCAATATGAGGTCTGCCGTAATTTTTTACCCTTAGATTTTTTTTCATTTCTACAAAATCAACCTTAAGATTAAAAAAATAATCAAGATTTTTTAAGATTCTTTTGATTCTTTTTTCTCGAAAGAATTTCATTTTTTCAAATATCAATAAGAGATCTTTATTCTGCCGATCAAAAAAATAACCGAGAATATGAAATTCTTGTTTTCCCTTGTATGCAGAAATCTCAACACCGGGAATAATCCGTATATTTAACTTTTTTCCTTCTGAAATCGCTTCTTCTATTCCATTAACCGTGTCATGATCTGTAATGGAAATAATATCATGTCCGGTTAGCTTTGCATATTTCACAACTGATCTTGGCGATAAAATGCCATCAGAGGCAGTGGTATGTAAATGTAAATCTATCTTCATAAAATTTCTAAAGCGGGATACGGGGTTCGAACCCGCGACCTTCTGCTTGGGAAGCAGATGCTCTACCAACTGAGCTAATCCCGCACCTATATTCCATTTAAATGACCTAAGGATTCCTTTGCTACCGCTGTAACAATATTAGCATTTACAATCCTTGTCCCCATATCTTTTGCTCTCCACAAAGTATTTAGACATAGAGTGTTTATTAATCGTGGGATCCCTCTGGATACATTGTAGATAATATCGCAAGCATCATCATCAAATATTTCTTCAGAACCTCCGGCAATTCTTAATCTATGATTTATATATGCTTTTACTTCGCCCTGTTGAAGCGGTCCAAGGGTAATTTTTAAGATAACCCTTTGTGCAAGAGCAGGATCAAGACGCAATGAGTGTTCCAGTTCCGGAATTCCTAAAAGAACAAGATTGATAAGTTTTTGCCCCTGCCCTTCGAGATTCATAAGTCCTCGCAATTCCTCCATCTGCTCTTTTTTATCAAACATATTGGCTTCATCAATAAGAATAACCGGCTTCACTCCTTTTTCCTGATTAAGAATCAGTAATTGTTTATATAAAGCGGATATTGTACCGACAGGATCGGACTCCGATGCGTTGGATACTCCCATATGCTGTGCGATTTGCTTTAATAATAATGCCCCCGCTACTCCCGTATGAGCAATAATTATTAAGCCGAGCTCATATTCCTTTGGATTTAGGTCTAAGATAAGCCGCCTGGAAAGCATTGATTTTCCCATGCCCGAGCCACCTATCACAACCGTTAATCCACCCATCGTATCTATTACATATTTAATCTTGTTGAAAGCCGTTCGGTGTTGTACGGAGGAAAAATAATATTTTTCATCTACCGTTGTCTTAAAAGGACTCTCTTTAAGGGCAAAAAATTCTTCTATGTTCATTTCTTACAAAATACTAATTTTAGGGTTCTGTGGAGGCGGTTCATTATCATCTTTTTTCGGTTTTTCTTCTTTTTTTTCGGTAACCGGCGGAGCGTTTGTTGGTGTACTTTGAAGTTCATTTATTGTTTCCATTGTAGTTTCATCCTTATTTACCTCATCGGCAACTGTTTTTTGTCCTATTGGTTCAAGGGTTTCCTTCAATTTTTTAATTATCTTTCCAACTTTTTTAAATCGCGCATTCATTTGGTAAACTTCAAGATATATTTCAAATGCTTTATGTTTATCTCCAAGACTTTCATAAGCCTTTGCAAGATTAAATTTTAAACTGAGAAGAGCAGCGGGATCAATATTATCTTTTGCTAATGCCTCATTTAACCATTTAATAGATGCCTCAGGCAACCCTTGATCAAGAAAACATTGTGCCATCATATCGGCTGATGCAATGTAATAATCCTCTGATTTTGCCGCGATTTGGAAAAGATACAATGCTTTTGAATAGAACCCCATTTGATAATAACCAACTGCCAGATCAAAATTGTCCTTGGGGGCGGTACCGATAACTTCTGATTGTTTTTCAATAACTCTATCCATCATATCTTCAACACCGCCTTTTCGCATTTCAGTTTCATTTACTGTCACGATCGGCGTAGATTCCTCTTGTGCTGGTGTTTGTTTGGGAATAGGGGTTTCCTCTGTAAAATTCTTAGGAAGAGAAGTACTTAAATCGGGAGAAACTTCTTCAATCTCCTCCGAAATTTCAAGATTTGACATTTGCTCAAGGACTTTTTTTCTTTTTTCAATTTCTGCTTTGAATAAAGGTAATTCTTGATCTTTTGGCTTTAACTTTATTGCTCTTTCGTAAGATTTCAATGCCTCCCCGAATTTCCCTCTATTAGCATATATTTTTATCAAATGTTTAAGATAGGAAATTGCTCTATCATAATCTCCAATCATCATTGTGCTATCCGCAAGGGTATTTAGTGCAGTTATGTTATTAGGGTCCATAGAAAGTATTATTTTATAATTTTCCTCTGCTTTACTTTCCAAGCCCGCAGTTATCCGAAATTTATTTGCTTCATCTAATAAATCGGCGATTTTTCTTTTCTTTTCACGATCAACATTTGCGGACGGAATGTCCATATTTACAATAGCAGGACCACTTCCAGGGGCGACAGAAGCTGCTTCCTTTACTTCTTTGGGAACTTCTTCTATTCTTATCGGACCGCTTGCTCTCTCTAATGTTCTTAATCTTTCTAATGCCGGCACATTATTTGGGTCTATTTTAAGTACTTTCTTGAGTAATCTTACCACATCTATCGTGGCACTGGCATCCATTGCACTCTTAATTCCTTTTTCATATTTTTCTAAAGCAATATCAATTTTATTATGTTTTTGATAATAATCACCTAACATTTCAAGAGCCGGAACAAAATTGGTACGCTTTGTTAATAATTGTTGCAATGGAATGAGTGCCCGCTGTTCGCTTCCTGCTGCAATTCTGGTTATTGCTAATTGATAATATGCATCATAGAAAACACTGTTTTTTGTAATTACTTTCACAAAATATGCTTCGGCGGATACATAATCTTCTTTTTTCTTTGCAATAAGCCCATTTGCAAAGAGCATACTTGCATCATCCGCAATTTCCGAAAGTGATTTCAATTGCTCTTCGGCTTTATCTATTTGGTCATTATCAAGATAACCGGATATCACCGTTAAGAGTTCGTTTTTTGCCTGATTTTTATTTCCCGCCGTCATAAATCTATTCACAAGTTTAAGGTGCAATTCAATATTTTGGGGATCAAGTTTGGTCATTCGTTCATATATATCATCAGAAATACTATCGTCAAGAGGAGAAACAAGTTCGAGTGCCTTTATATAACAATCAAGTGCTTTTTCGGGTACCCCCTCGTTTTCATATAATTTCCCGAGTTCATAATAGGCAATAGCATTCCCCTGATCTATATGGGTGATCTTATTGTATATCCCGATCGCTTTTGTGTATTCTGCTTTTTCAATATATATCTTTGCGACCCTTTGGTACATTGAAAAGGCTTGTTTTAAATTTTCTTGTCTTGAATAGATATCTCCAAGTGTATTAAGAGCAATAAGATCGTAAGAATCTATACTTATAACCTTTAAGTATTCATTTGTAGCAAGATCAAGGCGTCCCTGTTGGTAATAATTCTGTGCCTTTTGCAATAAGATTCTTTTATCCATGCTTTCCATAAACTATATTATAAATTATATTTATTATTTTGCAAGTTTTTTTTTTAATTTTTACCACATTTTTTTGTAATTCGGATAATTATCCATATCTGAAATCTTTTTATCCGGCCAAAATTGGGTTTCAAAAATATCATAGTAAGCAAATACGAAAAGAAAATACTCTTTCAAAGTCAAAATCTTTTTATTTTTCAATTTCTTATAGATTTCTTGCGATCTTCCTTTACTCCAATTCTTATCCGCTATTTTCCTTGTTATATAATAAACCAATTCTTTTTCGGCTGCATTTTTTATGGGCATTAAATTAAAGAAATATTCGTTCAAATTAGCCAAAAAAAATTGATTTTTATCAATATTTAGTACTCCAAAGCTATTATGGTAAAGATCATTATGAAGGGTAATAAAAGAATTAAGGTACTTGAAATCAATCTTTTTGAAATATGTATAAATATCCTTTAATGAATATCCTTTCTTTGTTTTAAACAGATAATTTAATATTGTCCTCTCCTTGTTTGACAAAAATTGAAGATCGAGAAGATGAAAAACATTTTCTTTTTTATATATTGTTCCGTCGCCAAAACCATATACAGTATAAAAAGGAGTAGACAAAAACTTAAACTCGGGAAAAAATGCATACAAAACCATAAGGACATCTATATTCGGTAGATCGTCTTTCAGTGCTTTTTTAAGATAATATGTCGGATTAAAGATATTCTCATCTGAATACTTTAATAAAAGGGGGAGGGGAATTAGGAGATCACTTAACCGATATGTCTTTCTTTCATCGATCTCTGAAAACAGATCCGTTTGTTTAATATTGAATTTTCTTTTGAATAATTTTTCTGACATGGAAATATTTCCTTTTCTATATTGTATAATTGCTTCAATTTCTTTTTCCCGCTTTGAATATTTACCATACTTCCTTGCCATATCATAGTTTCCCAACATAATATTTATTGCGGAGACCGATTCATAAGGAATAAAATGCTTATTTAAAAGTGCCTTTCCTTCTCCATATTTCCCATTATTAAAATATGCGATGGCAAGGCTGTAGTAATTTTCCGAGTGCTTCTCATAGTTTAAAAGTTCCAAAAGTTCCATTTCTATTCTATTCCAATCATGTTTTCTATGTAGATCTTTTATTATTAACCTTCTGGTGGATAAAAGTTCCGGAACCATTTTTTTTGATGTATCGAAAATTTGAAATCCTTTTTCAAAATTTCCTTTTTCAATCTCTAAATCCGCTTGGAAATTAAGAATAGCCGGGTAAATATCTTCATTTAATGCTTTTTTAATGTAGTTCTCATTATTAAATACCTTTGCTTTTTCAAAATAAAAAGACGCCTTATTATAAAAAGGATACGATTTGCCTGATTCACCGATAAACTGATATCCATTAACAAAAAACGGTAATAGACAAAGAGAAAGAGCAAGCCACTTTGAAATTTTGATTTTCTTTTTAAATTCTATAAATTTACTCAAAAGCATCAAAAATAAGAGGGTTGAAATCGGCTGATGGAGAGGAAAATCATAAAATAGAACAGCTGAATATCCCAAAATGGGCAAAATCCTATTGGTCTTCTTTTTGAAAAGTATTTCTATAATTGCAATAAAAAAGACCATAAAAATAATTGCCCCCAAGAATCCATACTCAATAGTAAAATGGAAAAATTCATTGTGTGCTCTTTTTACAAAGATCTTTCGAGTATTTTTATATTTGAAATCCTTGTTTTCTATTGCCAATGTCTTTTTATATGCAATTGGGAATCTTCCCAATCCTATTCCCAATGGGTAATTTTTTATTGTCTTTACATCCAACTTAAATATTTCTCCACGCGTATTTTTGGGATGGTGAATTACAAAAAGAGCGGTGACCATCAAAATTATCATTGAATAATACAAAATTTTCCTATATGTATTATTTTTTACTAATGAAAGCAAGACCATAAAGATAAATATTGCTATCGTACCTTTTGAAAGAGTGGCAAGTAATGCTGCAAAAAATATTGTAATAAATATCGGATTTTTCTTTTCAACAAAAAAAAGTTCCATCAGGGTAGCCATCATAAAAATTATACCGAGAGAATTGGGATTTCCGATCGTTGAAAAGACCTTTTTTCCAATCCAGTCGTATTTCCAAAAGCCAAAATCAATCCCGAAAAATTGAAAAATAGCATAAATAGCGGTTATTAAAATTCCAATACGAATCCATTTTAATGCCTCTTTATCTATTTTGCTTGTTTCAAAGATAATTATAAATAAAAGTATCTGAATAAGACAGAATATGCCAATATATGATGGATTAATGATGATAATAATAATTGAAAATATTAAAAGAAATAATGATGGAAGTGATATTTTTTTGAAATTCCCCAGGGAAACCAATGGAATAATAGAAATTAAAAAAAGTTTCGGTATCAAAAAGGTATCTTTTATGAACGGAACAAAGATAATGATTGAAAATAAGAGAACAATATTACCTATCTTTTTCATCGCTTATAAAAAACTCTTTTTTGTTATAATCATAGTAAAAATAAGATCTTTTCCCTTGATATTTAAATACGGGACCCATAATGGTAAGATTTAAAGACAACTGATTATTGATTCTAAGGGGTTTAAAATCAATATATGAATAGGGAATTCTTTTTATTTTATGATACTCTTTTAATTCATTCCATGAGGAGGGAAAATGATCATATTCATAGACAAAATTTTCCATTGCTGCGGATGCTTTATAAAGCACCTTTTTATCCCTTGATATGATTGTATTTAATGGCAAAAAAAATCTAAGCGGAATTGGAAATAAATATAAAAAAAGGATAATTAAAGTAATATATTTTTTTCTTTTCAAAAAATAGATCAAAAAAAGAGGGATAATAATAAAAAAATTGAGAATTGTCAAGATCTTTATTATAAAAAATGGTAGTAAAAATTTCATTACATTCAAAAGAATTCCATTTATCAATACAAGGATAAATCCAATTAAGGGGAAATTATTTTTTGAGTTCGACAATTGTAACTCCTGCATTTACATTTTTACCATCACTACTGTCATTGAAACCATCAACAAGGGGGTGATTTTTTAGATACTCTCTTATACTCTCCCGAAGTCGCCCCGTTCCCTTGCCGTGAAGAATGCTTATTTCCTTTGCTCCAATGACAAATCCCTCATTGATGACCTGTTCAATTTCAAGAAGTGCTTCATCAACTATTTTGCCTCTAACATCTATGCGGGTTCTGCCCTTAATTTTATAACTAACTGTTGAAGCAATAACCTCATTCTTTTTTTTCTCTCTGATATCTTCAACCATATCATAATCAACCATAAGTGAAAATTCTCCCATTTCAACTTTGATGCTATCCTTTTCCAACTCAATTATTTTGTAATAGTCGGATGAATTGGTAAGTTTTACAAAATCTCCAATTTTGAAAGATATTTTATCGGTTACCGTCTTAACATCAGGTTTTAATTTTTTGACCGCTTTTTCATTGTTATCAATTATCTTTAAAAATTTTTCCTTTTTCTCCTTTTTCAATGGAGCGATATCCTTTTTTAATCTCTCTAATTCAGATCGTAATTCATTATATTTTCTTTCGAATTCCCTTTTATTGTCTTTTGCCGCATGCTTTAATTTTCTACTTAATTCATTTTTAATTTGTTCGTTATTAGTAATTAATTCTTTTAATTGGGACTCTTTTTTTATGCACTCCCAAACAAATTTATCGGCTTCCTCCTTACTCTTTTTGTAATCACTGTAATCAGTTCCTATTTTTGACTTTACCAGATCAATATAATGGTGATCTAAGTTTAGTCTTTCTGCGATCTCTATCGCATAACTATCACCGGATATACCATAATGTATTTGATAAGTGGGAATTAAATTCTCCGTATCAAAGATCATTGCTGCAATCTCGGTATTTTCTTTTTTCTTTGCGTAGTCCTTTAAGGTATATGAATGCGTTGTAAAAACAGAAAATCCGCCTCTTTTGAGTAAAATGTCTATCAATGCCATTGCAAATGCATCGGAAAGTGCCGGTTCCGTTCCTGTACCCGGCTCATCAAAAAGAGCAATGTCATTTTCATCGAAATTATCAAGGGTCTCTTTTATCTTCATAAGATGGGCGGAAAAAGTAGAGAGTGCCGAAGAAATATTTTGACGATCTCCGATATCAATAAATATATTATTGAAATAGGGAACAATAGTGCCCCACTCGGTAGGGATTGGAATTCCCATTTTTGTTAATATTGCAATAATTGCAATAGTTTTAAGTGTAATTGTCTTTCCTCCCGTATTTGGACCCGTGATAAGAAGAATATTGTAATTCTTTTGATCAAGATCAAATGGAACAACTTTGCCCTGCCATTCCAAAAGCGGATGCCTTCCCCTTATGATCTTTAAGTGATCTCCAATGGTTGGAATGGAATAGTTGTATTTTCTCAAAAATCTGATCATTGTAAGAAAGTATTCAAATCTTTCTTGATAAATGATATTATTAAGATAGGTATCCTTTTTTGAACGAAGTTTTTCGGTTAATGCCCTCAATATTTTAATTATTTCAAAATTTATTTCCTCCTCTGTTTCTCTTAAAGCATTATTGTTATAGACAATTTCCATCGGCTCAATAAATGTTGTTTGTCCGGTAGCGGAAATGGAATGGATAATCCCTTTTATTTTGTGTTTGAAATTGGAGTTTATCGGAATAACGAACCTTTCATCTTTTAAGGTATAAAAATTGTCCCGAAGATAGCCGAGTTCATCATACCGTTTTAAAAGGCGTTCAAGCCTTCCTCTTACCGAATTTTTCAATCCGTCTAATTTTTTATAAAGCGCTTTTAATTTTTTACTTGCATCCTGTTTCATTTCCCCTTTTTTGGTATTTATTCTTCTTTCAATTTCAGTAATAAAATTCTGATTTAAAGAAATTGGAAAATCATTAAGAAGGTTACATTTTTTTAATACCGGCTCTACCTCAAAATTTTGCTTTTCAACAAAATAGATATTTAGCAACTCTTCTATTTTCAAGTAATAATTATGGATCTTTATGTTTTTAAAATAGGAGGGATAATTCTCCGGAATAAATAAAATCGGTAATTGTCCATCAAAATCAAGAAGCTTTAGCATTATTTCGTAATTTTTTAATATACCATCCTTTTTTAAAAATTGGTTATTGATGACCATTTTTTTAACACTTTCTGCCTGAGTATGAGTGGAAATAATCCCAAGAATTTCCATGATCTCTACCTCATCATAGTAATCGGCTGCAAGATTTTTTTTCATTTACTTTTCAAGATTTTTAAGTTTTTCCTTTATAATTTCGGTTTTATAATTCTTTGATAAAAGATCTATATAGATTTTTTTGGCGTTCGTGTATTTTTTGTGATCGTAGTAAAGTTCGGCGATCAAGAAATTCCCTTCATTGGTATAGATTTCAGAGGAAGCATACTTTGAATAATATTTTATTGCTTTTTTCCAATTTCCATCGGATTTTACCATATTTCCAAGCATCATATAAATATTTGCTTTATCATCTTTTTTTATCTTAAATCGAGACAGATAATTCAATAACTCTTTTTCGCCGTCATTATATAATTTTTTTATCATAAAACATCGATAAATATTTTCAATTATTTTAGTCAGTTCAACTTCTGCATCTTTATATTTAAAGAGATTTTTATATTCATATATTGCTTTCTCATAACTTTTAAATTCATTCTTGTATATATCGGCAATCGCTTTTTGGGATAAGTAGGCATACTTGCCCTTAAAATCTGCAAGAACAATTGCTTTTTGATATTCAATAACAGCAAGTTCATATCTTTTAAGACTAATGGAATAAATATTTCCAATATTGTATTCCGACATCGGACCATATTTTGACCTTTTATTTTTAAAAACAATGGAAGAAAATTTACTTATAGCTTCTTCATACTTACCCTTTTTCCAAAGTTTAAACGCTGTTATATAAGTATTTCTTTCTGTTTCACATCCGAGTAGAAGAAAAAGAAAGAAAAGAAGAAAAACCTTGTTAATCCTCAAAATCTTCATTGTAGACCTTTTCCAACGAGATCACCTCGTCATTTTTTGAAACATTCATTACCCTTACCCCCTGAGTGTTTCTACCAATTACCCGAAATTCCTTCATATTAACTCGGATCATTATTCCATTTTTTGATATGAGCATAAGTTCATCATCATCGGTAACTTGTTTTACTTCAACAACATTCCCGCTTCTTAATGTGGTTTTGATGTTAATAATTCCTTTTCCGGATCGTGCCTGCACTCTGTAATCGGAAGCATTGGTCCGTTTCCCGATTCCCTTTTGGGTTATTGTAAAAATTGAAGCATCTGCATTCAGTATCTCAGCACTTATCACCTCATCATCACTTTTAAGGACAATACCTCTTACTCCTCTGCTCTTTCTAAGAAGCGGACGCGCATCTTTTTCATTAAAGGTAATTGATTTTCCATGTTTTGTGGCAAGAAAGATATTGTCCTTTCCTGTTGTAAGTCCGGCAAAGATCAGATCATCTCCTTCATCCATATTTATTGCTATGATTCCCGATGATCTTGGATTTGAAAATAATGTTAGATTTGATTTTTTAACAACCCCTTTTCTGGTAGCCATAAATACAAAGTGCTGATCATCAAAATCATCAACAACAACGATAGATTTTATTTTTTCATCCTGTTCTATCGGAAGCAGATTGATAATCGCTCTTCCTTTTGCTTGTTTTGAGCTCTCCGGAATGTTATACCCCTTCAACCAATAACATTTACCCTTAGAGGTATATATCAAAAGGTAGGAATGGGTATTGGCGGTGTATATCTGTTCAATAAAATCATCATCTTTTGCGGTTGCTCCTCGGGCGCCCTTGCCGCCACGTCTTTGTGCTCTGATACTGTCTTCGGAGATTCGCTTTATGTATCCGGAATGACTGAGTAAGAGAACAATATTCTCTTTCGGGATAAGATCTTCCGGTAATATTTCATCATCGGAATCTATGATTTGACTTCGTCTTTCATCATTAAATTCTTCTCTTAATTCTGTAAGTTCCTTTTTTATAATTCTTTCTACTTCTCTTGGATTTTCAAGGATCATCTCAAAATTCTCGACCTCGGAATATTTTTCTTTGAGTTCATTTTCAATGTTTATTCTTTCCAGTCCCGTTAATTGATGTAATTTCATCTCAAGAATTGCTTGTGCCTGAATGGTGGATAGATTGAACTTTGTTTTTAACTTATTTCGTGCTTCTTCGGTTGTTTTTGAACTTCTTATAATAGATATGATAAGATCAATATTGTCAAGAGCGATCTTTAATCCCTCTAAAATATGCGCCCTTTTTCTTGCTTTTGCAAGTAAGAACTCAGTTCGTCTTTGGACAACATTCTTTCTTTGAAGAATGTAAGCATCAAGAACCTGGGGAAGGGTAAATTCTATCGGCTTTCCATTGCTTATTGCAAGCATAATAGCACCGAATGTTGTTTTTAACTGGGTATGTTTGTAGAGTTGATTTTGAACAACCTTTGGAATTGCATCTCTTTTAAGTTCAATCACTATCCTGATACCTTTTTTATTGGATTCATCCCGAATATCCGCAAGTCCTTGTATTATATTGTTATTTGCTAATTTTGCAATATTTGTTATTAAATTCGCTTTGTTCACCATATATGGAATTTCCGAAACAATTATGGCATTCCTACCGTTTCTTACCTCTTCTATTTGAGATTTTGCTTGAATAATTATCTTTCCCCGTCCGGTTTTATACATATTGAAGATACCGGTTTTTCCTGTAATAATAGCACCTGTCGGAAAATCCGGTCCTTTTACAAATTGCATTAATTCCTCAACGGTTGCTTCGGCATTATCTATTTTATAAATAATTCCATCAATGATCTCACCAATGTTATGCGGCGGAATGTTGGTTGCCATTCCTACGGCAATTCCGGAACTGCCGTTTAAGAGTATATTCGGAAGCAAAGCCGGAAGATTTGTCGGTTCTCTGGTGGTTTCATCAAAGGTAGGTGAAAACTCCACCGTGTCTTTTTCAATATCTTCCAACATCTTCATAGCAATTTTTGAAAGCTTAACCTCCGTATATCTGTAAGCTGCCGCCGGGTCGCCGTCAATAGACCCGAAATTCCCCTGTCCTTTTATAAGTGGGTACCGAAGAGAAAATTCCTGTACCATTCTAACGATGGAATCATAAACCGCCTGATCGCCATGCGGATGGTATTTTTTTATAACCTCACCGACAACACCTGCTGATTTTATAAATCTTTTACTCGGAAGTATTCCCTCTTTTAGCATTGCATAAAGTATTCTTCGATGAACCGGTTTTAAGCCATCTCGTATATCGGGAAGTGCTCTTCCAATTATAACGCTCATTGCATAATCAATATAAGAAGCTTCTACCTCCGATTTTATATTTACATTGTGAATATTTTCTGTCATTTAATTCTCCTATATATCGAGATTTTTTACCTTTAATGCAGCAAGTTCTATGAATTTTCTTCGCATTTCAACATTGCTTCCCATTAAGGTAGTAAAGGTTTTATCGGCTTCAACATAATCGCCAATACCTATCTTTAACAGGGTCCTTGTTTCCGGATTCATCGTAGTTTCCCATAATTGTTCCGGATTCATTTCACCAAGACCCTTATACCTTTGGACATCAAAACCTTTCTTCCCGAGTTCTCTCACAACATCCGGAATCTCAAATATTGATTTGTAATCAAAAACATCATTTTTATCGGTAATAATAAATGTATACGAGTTATTGATAATATCAATCTTGAATTTTTCCTTCAGATCGTTAATTTTACTTTGCACAATTGAAAAAACAGGTGGAATCTCCTCAGGCGATAACATATCATCATCAATATTCAGCTTGACGCTGATCCTTCTCCAGACATTTTCCAATGAATGACCCGCTCTTAACTCTTCAATTAATTCAAAAAGATTTCTTGAAAACATTACCAGTGAAGAATTTTCTTCTTGAATTGAATCTATAAGTAGAATCATTTCCTCTATTTCTGATGGCGAAAGTTCTTTTTTTTCGCCTGTTTTATCATTGACAACTTCAAGTGTCAAATGCTCTACCGCATGATTGAGCAAGAATTTGTCCATATCATGTTCATTCTTTATATAGAGCATTTTATTCCCTCTTTTTACTCTGAAAAGAGGCGGCTGTGCAATATATACATAACCCTCATCTATTAAATCCTGCATATATCTAAAAAAGAAGGTCAGGATCAATGTTCGTATGTGTGATCCGTCAACATCTGCATCCGTCATAATAATGATCTTGCCGTATCGATGTTTTGCTATATCAAATTGTTCCGCTATGCCTGTTCCGATTGCAGTTATCATAGCTTTTATCTGCTCATTTGCAAGTATCTTATCAAGGTTCGTCTTTTCAATATTAAGGATCTTCCCTCTTAACGGAAGAATTGCCTGGGTTTCTCTATTTCTTCCCTGTTTGGCAGAACCCCCTGCCGAATCCCCTTCAACGATATAAAGTTCGGTTGTCTCATTATCTTTTGATGAGCAATCTGCGAGTTTCCCCGGAAGTGAACCGCTTTCCAACATACTTTTCTTTCGTGTAATGTCTCGTGCTCTCCTTGCTGCCTCCCGAGCATTCATTGCAAGAATCGTTTTTTGAATTATTTTTTTTGCTTCTCTGGGATGTTCTTCAAAGTAAGTTTTAAGAGCATCATAGACCATTGAACTTACAATACCTTTTATATTGGTATTTCCAAGTTTGGTTTTTGTCTGCCCTTCAAATTGCGGTTCCAGTATCTTAAGGGACATTACCATTGTTAACCCTTCCCTTGCATCTTCACCGGAAATGGGGTTCTTTTCCTTCAATAAATTATAACTCTTTGCATAATCATTTAAAACACGTGTAAGTGCAGTTTTAAATCCGGCAAGGTGAGTACCACCTTCTCGTGTATTTATATTATTGACAAAGGTATGTATGGAAGAGGCGTAACCGTTTGTATACTGCATAGCAACCTCAATATTTACATCATCCTGTTTCTTTTCAACAAAGATGGCATTGTCATGAATTGGTGTTTTGTTTGTATTTATATACTTAACATACGATAAAATACCGCCCCTTGAAAAATGAGTGTTTGTTGTTACAGGGCTTTCTCTATGGTCTTCTACCGTTATGGACAGTTCCTTATTCAAATATGCAAGTTCATGCATTCGGTTATTTACTGTTTCATACGAGAATTCCGTTGTTTCAAATATCTCACTATCCGGTTTGAAGAGGATCAATGTTCCTCTCTTATCTTTTATCTCCGGTAGGAGGGGGGATTTGGTAACCGTTCCGTGAACCTTACCTTTTAGGTAGCTCTGTTTATATCTGAATCCATCTCGTCTCACTTCAACCTTAAACCAATCGGAAAGGGCATTAACCACAGAAACTCCAACTCCGTGTAATCCACCGGAAACCTTATAACTTTTATGATCAAATTTTCCACCGGCATGCAGTTTTGTCATAACTACTTCAATTGCAGAAATACCTGTTTTTTTATGTATATCAACGGGAATACCTCTTCCGTTATCCAGTATCTCCACACTGTTATCCGGAAATATTTTAATTGTGATCTTATTACAAAAACCTGCAAGAGATTCATCTATACTATTATCTACGACCTCATAGATCAAATGATGAAGTCCTTCTATTCCGGTAGAACCGATATACATACTCGGTCGTTTTCGGACACCATCAAGTCCTTCAAGTACGGTAATGTTTTTAGAATTGTATTCTTCTTTCCTCATAAAATTAGTTGTCCTCCCGATTCTTATGTAAAAAAGCATTAAAAAGAAGACTAAAAAGTTGATTTTCATTCCTTGCCTTTTTTTGAATAGTTAGAATTTCCTTTTTAGTTAATTCCCTATATACTTTTGTATTTACCTTCTTTGATGCAATTCTTTCTGCCTTATTCAAGGAAATATATCTTGGTTTTATCATTATAATATCTACATTTAATTCTTCTTTTATAATATTTTTTATTCCATCATTTTCCATCCTAATATAGCTTCCCCATTCAGGGGAGTCAATTGCCACAAAAAGAATCTTATCTTTTAACATATACGGTCTAATATGTTTTGCATTATCCAGTCCCACTATTAAATTCCAATTTTTTTTAATACTATCGAATTTTTCATCATTAAGAAAATTTTTCTTTTTTAAAAAACAGGTTACGGCGGTTTTTAAAGAAGCTTCATTTCGCTTTCTCATTCAATCGGTCTAATCGGCATAATGATCGTAAAATAGCTATCTATGTCTTTCGGTTTCATCAACATCGGTGCCCGCTCATCTTCAAAGTAAAGCTCCAATTCGGAATTGTCCATATTTACTATTGCGTCCCTTAAATAATTAATATTGAAAATTACCTTTATTGTTTCTTTATTATTCCCAAGATTAACGGTTTCTTTTGCTTCTCCGACTTCGGTTAGATCGGTATATATTGTTAAAATATCATTATTAAAATCTAAGTTTACATTATAGCTTTTTTTCTCGGCAAGAAGAGCGACAAAATCAATTGCTTTCAGCATATCGGCTCTTTGCAGAATTATACTCTTCATTGATGAGATTTCAGGAATAATTCCCTCATAATCAGGATAATCTCCAACGATCAGTTTACCGATGATCTCTGTATTTTCATATAAGAATACGATCTGTCCATCGTTATCGGGTATTACTATTGAGACTGGAATATCGGTTTGAGGAAGTGAGTTTACAAGATAGGTTAAAAGTTTTTCCGGGATCACAAATTTTTGATCGGTTTTTGGGGGTTTTTGAAATTCAACATCCATTTTATCTACAACAAGCCTATGTGTATCGGTGGAGATCATATTAAACCTTTTTTCATTGAGAAAAATTTCCCACAAAGAACCTCTTAATATCATATTTGTCGTATCCTTTGAAACGCCGTACAATGTTCTTTTCATATTTTCTTTTAGTAGAGATGCGGAAAGAATAAATGAATCCCTTTCCTCAAATTTAGGAAAGATCGGATATTCCGATTCGGACAAACAAGCAAAAGTTACTTTTTTATCATCTGATTTTATAATGACCGTATCTGAGCCGGTTTGTTCGATCTCAATTTCTTCCGTATCATATTTTGAAAGCATTTTGTTCAAAAACTTGCCGGGAAGTCCAATTGCACCTTCCTCCACAATATTTGCCTCTATTTTCTTTTTAAGATTTATCTCATAGTCCGTAGCTTGTAATATCAATCCCTCTGATTTGCTTGCTTTCATAAGAATAAATGATATTGCTCTGTAAGTTGTTGCAGGCACCAAAATGGTATTTAATTCCGCAACTGCATCGCGTAAAATGTCAGTTTTCACTACAAGTTTCATAGCAACCTCCATAAATAATATTATACCATTTTTTCATAAAATTTTCAAATTTTTATTGTTTTTTTTATCCTTTTATATTGGTAACTTTTTTTATCCAGTTTATTATAATGTTTCCTTATTAATGCTATATATTTTTTATCGGAAGTAAGTTCATAAGCAATTTCATAATAAGTAATATTTTCAGTAACTCCTTGTGCCAATTTCTTTGCTTCATCCAAACTCTTCTTCATTTTTTTCACATTATTTAATTTCCCGTTCAGTTTCGCTTCTGTTAATTTTAAGTTAAATATGTCCCCTCGAAATTTGTGAGTTTCGGCAAGTTTAATGATCCTATTAAGATCTTTTTGAATGGATTTGTAATCTTTTAATTCATACGCAACCTTAAATAAAATATCATAATGCGACGGAAGCCAATAATAGAGTTTAATTTCTTCGCTAAGCTTAACAGATTCACTTATTGCCTCGAATGCCTTTTTATATTCTTTTTGCTCATAATATATTCCGGCAATATTTGATAAATTTACACTTATTCCCTTGGGATCGTTAATTTCTCGCCGAATCCGCAATGCATTTTTTAACAATTTCATTCCCCTTGGGAAATTGCCGCAATATGCATCGATACTTGCAAGATTTCCTGCGATCAAAGCATAATGGCTTTTATCGTTATTCTTTTTTGTAAGGTTCAAACCTTCGGATAAGTAGCTTTTGGCTTTATCTATTTTATGTAAATTGTGATATAAACTCCCTATATTCGATAGGAGTATCGTTGTCATTAAATAATCACCCAATTTTTTGGCAATTTCCAATGATTTTTTATAATACCTCAATGTGTAATGATATTTATTCATATAAAAATAGCTGTTTCCAAGATTGACATAGATTTTTCCCATTCCTCTTAAATTATTATTTTTTTTAGCAATGTCAAGAGCATTTTTCCCGTATATCACTGCCTCGTCAAAATTTGACATTTGATTTTTTAATGCTCCAAGATTGGAATATATCTTTTGTTTATCTTCATCTGTTGCATATTTTAACGCTTTTTTATACATTTTCTCGGAAAGTTCGTTCTTTCGCAGGTAATAATAATTTCTACCCGATAAAATATAATAATCGAATTTGTGACTCTTCGAATTCTTTAATCTTTTTATAAATAGAGCGGCATTTTCATAATCACCCTTTTGAATGTATAATTCAACAAGTGAAGAATATATTTCTCCGCTCAGTTTATTTATTTTACATTTTTTGGTTTCGTTTAATAAAATCTTTTCCGCCGATCTCCAATTTCCCAAAATTGTTTCAGTATTACTAATATCAATTTGTGCCTTATGGTATATTAAAGACCCCTTTTTACAAAGTTTCAGGCATTTTTTAAGGTAATTGACGGCATTGTTGTAATACCCTTTTTGTATTTCTACCTCACTTAATTTATAATAATATTTTGCGGCTTTATCATTTTTTTCCGAAGATTCATAGTGATATGCAAGTAGATCCAGTTTATCACTATTTACTTTTTCCAACAAAGCGGCAATTTTCCCATGAAGTAAGATCAGTTCTTTTTTCAATTGAAGTTGATATATGGTGTCTCTAAATATTGAATGTTTGAATATATAAATAAATTCATTTATAATATCGATAATATTTTCATCCATTGATATTGAAACGGTTTTCATGATTTCTCGCTGAGCCAATAATCTTGAAACGGTCTCTATATCAAATATTTTTCCGTATACAGCAGCAATTTTTAAAAAATTTTTGACTTCTCGGGAAAGATAGTCGAACTTTGATAAGATAATTGCTTCCAATTTAATGTCCAATTCTCCTATATTTTTTAAATCTTTGACTTTTTTCAGATAATCGGATATTTGCAAAACATAAAAAGGAATTCCCTCCGTTTTTCGGTAGATCTCATTTTTTATCTTATTATTCAACTTAACAATACCTGTTTTCTCAAGAAACTCAACCACATTTTGTTCATTAAAAGGGGTTAGGTTCAGTTCTATCATTTCTATATTCTTAAAACAATTATTTTCATCTCTTTTTCCCCTGAAAGTACCGATAAGTTTTACATTTTTACATTTATTTAGAAGATTTTCAAAAAAATTGCTAAATCTTTCATCTGAAAAATTGGCATCATCTATAAAAAAGATCTTTTCTTTATCTACGGCATTTAAAATTTCAATGACGGCATTGACCTTTATCTTTTCTTTTTCTTTTTCATCTAATTTTTCTAATTCTTGAATGGTTATTTCCTTTTTTTGAATAAAATATAAAAATGTTTCAAATTCCTCTTTGTTTCTATTTTTTTTCAATAATTCTACAATATTATAGGAGAGAGATACCTTTCTTAAAACGCCGTTGATGAAATTGTCAAAATCAATATTTTCCTTTGTTAAATAAGAGGCAAAAAATAATTTTCTTGAACCTAATATATCCAAGAAATGCTCAACAAGATAGGTTTTTCCTATACCTGCTTCACCGTAGATACCTAATACATCATTATTTGATTGCTCTAAAAAAAATTTTATTTTCTCTAATTCTTTTTCCCTTCCGATGAAGATATTTTCTCTCTTACTTTTTATAATATTTTTGATCCGGTAAACTTTTATCTTTTCCTTTTTACCTTTAAGATGTATATTTCCAATGAAATTACTGTAAACTTTTAAAAAATTTAAGGTCTTTTTGTCCGTATAAACACTGTTTTTTTCCGCTTTTGACATCAATCTGGCAGCAGTATTCACTCTATCGCCGATTGCAGTATATTCCAATAAATTATCACCACCGATGAGTCCGGACAATACCTTGCCGAGAGAGATGCCGATCTTACATTCTTCCCCTCTCTCTTTTGCCAACTTAACTATTTGAATCCCGCATTCAACCGCTTTGTCTGCATAATCTATTTTCATTTTGGGAATACCAAAAAAAGCAGGGATAACAAATCCTTTATCCCCATATTCAATCTCATTAAAAAAACCGCCTTTTGATTCAATCAAATTTAATACTTTTCCGATAAAAATTTTATTGAATTTGCCCTTAAAATAAAGTTTTACGAAAAATGAGAGACAGGTTCTGAATTCACTTTTGATATTAAGTATTTTATTTGAAGAAACATATTTTTTTTCGTCATAGTGAGAATTTTTTATGAAATTGTTTGAATTTAAAGGCTTTAATATCTTTTTCAAGTTGGCTGCTTCACGAACCGGATTCCCATATACGCAAAGGACCTCTCTTTTTTTTATTTTTACAAATTCAATGTTAATTTCACCGACGGAATAACCGGTTTTAACCGCTATTTTTACTTTTTCTTTTTGAGATAAGTCAATGATCGGAAGATGATCTATAAAATTTCTGATCTCATTATCAATTTTTTGCGGGTTGAATTTATCAAAAAAAACCGCAAAAAAAGCATCACCGGAATAATTATAAATATATCCGCCATTTTTATTGATAATAAGGTCAATCCCACTGAAAATATCGTTTATTAAGAAAGTTAGTTTTTCAATTCCAATCTTGCCCTGATGCATAAAATGTTCCGTTAAATTTGTAAATCCCGTTAAATCCCCAAAAAATATTCCGGCATTATAGTTTGTTTGTTTCGTAGGAAGGAAAGATAAAAATTCGGGTATTAATCTTTTCATTTTTTATGTGATTCTCTTCGGAATTTTATTGCAATTTAATTTATTCATCATTTACAACACCTTTTTTAATATTAAATTATACTCTATTTTTCGCTAAATTTCAACGAAAAAAAAAGGACGGTGCTTGTATTTTTGTATTTTTGACAAGGGAAATGGAGACAATGGTTTATTCTTTTGCGAAATATGATTTTTTAACCATTATTCCGTCATTATGAGCCCCGTCTCTATTTCGGATGGTATAGTGAACAGTCGGCGTCGTTCCAGATGTAAACACCGCCTACGATAGGGACATACGTTGCTTGCATCGTATGTCCCGTAGAGCATAACTCAAAATCAAGGTTTTAATTATTGTTTGCTTTGATTTTATATTTTCTCTCTTCATATTTTATTATACCTTATTTCATTCTAAATTCCAAAATCTCTTGTTGCGTATCTTCGTATATACGAAGATACGAAGATAGCTAATATAAAGAGAATTATTTAATAATAAATAATTTGTTATTGGGACATCACAATACTTTATTGAAATTCCTGTTTCTCAATCTCTCTTATTTTCTCTATTAATTCAGGGATATCTGAAATAACTGTTTCCCAGACAGCTTCAAGATCAACACCAAAATATCCATGGATTAATCTATTTCGCATATTAATAATATTATTCCAGGGGATTTTATCATATTTCTCCCTTATATCTTTGGGGATATGTTTCCCAGCCTCTCCAATGATCTCTAAACTTCTTACAACAGCATTTATTGTTTTTTTATCCTTTTTAAACTTATCATATTGCATACCCTTTGTAAAAATAATTATATCGTTGGAATTTTCTATAATGTCATTAATGAAATCTTTAAATTCTCGGTTTTTCATAAGTATCTTACTTCCCGCAATATATTTTTCCCTATATATGGTTTTAAAGCATTTTTGGAAACCAAATCTATCTTTATTCCTAATAATTTTCTCAAATATTCCTCGAGTTCAGCTTCTTTAAATAAAGAAATTGGTGAGTAAAATTCTATTAATACATCCAAATCGCTGCCTTTTTTATTTTCACCTCTAATATAAGACCCGAAAATTCCAATCTTCTTTACTTTATATTTCTCTTTTAAAAATGATAATTCATTATTAAGGATTTTCTTTATATCTTCTAAACTCTTCATACCTGATTATAATAATTTTCTTTCCAAAAGTCAAATATATTTTTATTTTCATTACTCACCAATACATCTTGATGGAATATTGTTTCATTCTTTATTGTTCCATCTCCCAGCACCAGAGCACTTGTGCTGGACAGGTCCAGCAATCCCGTTTTCATATTAACTACTTTTTTACTCAATCTCATACCCGCCACATTATAACTGAAGTCCACAACCTCCGTCAAATCAAATAACGGCAGTATCCCTTTTCTTTCATACTTTCTATATCCCGTCATCTGATTCTGTGAGTTCCAGAGATAATTCTCATACATCGTCTCTTCAAGTCCGGTATGGTAGTCCTTTTTTGTTGTGTTGCCGTTGTTGTCTAATTGATAGAAATCATATAATTTTTTTAAAACATAACTCAAAATCAATGTTTTAATTATTATTTGGCTTGATTTTATATTTTCTCTCTTCATATTTTATTATA
>JAUXGM010000116.1 GCA_030622125.1 bacterium
AACACCATTTCTACCGATTAGTGCATATTTATTTCCACTTCCAAGTGAAATATTGATCTTATTCAATATCTTTCTATCGGCAATTTCGTAACTGAGATCACTGCAAACAATTGAAAAACTCATTCAAATAGGATATCCAGTTTTTTAATTTTCGAGATAGAAATCTCTTTATTCTCCAATGCAAGTAAGGTCTTTTTTATTGAAGGGAAATTACCATCCTTTTTATTTATCTCAATGATCTTTTTTTTACCATTAACGATATATTGATATTTAACCGCCTTTGATATCGGTTTTGCTTGAACATTTTTTGCCTCGATAAGGTCTAAACCATTCGGTGAAATCACATTGAACCGCTCCATCCTACCTTTTGAAAATCTATTATGGAGTTCAAGATAAATATATTCACCCATGCTTTCTATCCCTATTGGAATTGCTCCATAAGAAGTAAGTTTCTCATTTCTTGCGAACCCTTTTTTTCTTATAATTTCTAATCCAGACATTTCAAGCAAACGAACAACAATATATAAAAGATCGTTATGTGAGATAAAACGCATTAAACCTATTTTTTTAAATCGAATAAGGTAACGGTAGGTTGTTTTCCGATCTATTTGTTTCCTAATCGGCAGTGTCTTTAATGGAATACTTTTCTGCGGCTGTAATGCTTTATTACATATACCGCAGTTGGTACATTTTCCCATAAAACAATCCTCCGTTTCATCTCCCGATAATGCTTTTTCATATTCAATTTTTAAAAATTCCTTGTTAGTGATATTGATTATTCCGCACCAATAATCCATTTTGAAATTTCTAAGATACCTTTCAAAATTATTTTGACCGGCTATATCTGCGATCTCAGAATACCAATTATCCTTATTGAGAAGATCAACCAATAATTTTGAAATATTCAGATCCCCTCTTGCAAAAACGGTTTCCATAAGGGAACTGAAATAAAACGGATAGCGGATCTTAACATTTTTCCAATGAATTCCGGCTTTTAATATTGAAATTCTTCTTCTATAGTCATCATAAGTGATCAGATCACAATTCTCAAATGGAGTGTTCGGTTTAGGTGCGAAGATAGATACCGTTACATTGATCTGAAAACGATTTGTCAGTACCTTTCTTACCCTATCTATAAGATTAATGATCTCTACAATATCCTCATCGGTTTCCGTAGGAAGCCCGATCATAAAATAAAATTTCACCGTTCTCCAGCTTTTATCTTTAATACGGGCAAGCATCTTAAAAAGATCGGCTTCCGTTATTTTTTTGTTAATAACTTTTCTCAATCTTTCACTTCCCGCTTCAAGTGCAAAGGTAAGGGAGGTTATTTTTCTTTTTCCCAACTGCTCTACTATCTCCGACTCCAAACTATCCAGTCGCAAAGAAGGAAGAGAGATCTTAATATCTTCATTTAACAAAAGAAGTCCCTTGACAAGGGATTTTAATTGAGAATAATCGCCTGTGGAAAGCGAAAGCAAACTTATAGATTTAGTTGCTTTATTTCTTATTTGCTTTTTTATTCTACTCAATATCTTATTTACATCCCTTTCTCTGTGCGGACGGTAATAACTTCCGGCAGAACAAAAACGGCAGCCCTGAGTGCAGCCTCTCATAAGCTCCACCTCATATCTTGCTTCACCGATCCTTGTTAATGGAATGAGCACCTCATCTATTGGTGGTGTTTTGGAAAAATTGCTCCACTTCCCGATTTTTATTACATTACCTATAGGGAAATTAAATCCCTGTTTTTCAATATTTTTGTAATTTTTGGGAACAATAACACCATCAATAGATGAAATTCTCTTAAAAAAATCTTCGGACCTTCCATATTTATTGTAGAGATCAATGATCTTTTTGAATCCGAATTCAGCTTCACCGACAAATATGATATCAAAAAACGGGAATAACGGAATTGGATTTGAAAGTGTCGGACCTCCGGCGATCAAGAGTGGGGAATCTTCTCCTCTATCCTTTCTGTATAACGGTATATTGGAAAGTTCTATCATCCTCAACCCGTTTATATAAAGTAGTTCCGATGGAAAAGTTATTCCAAAAACATCATAAGTATCAACGGGATCAAAACTTTCAAGTGTAAAAAGCGGAATGGAATTTTCTGCCATTTTAGAGATCATATCTCTACCGGGTAAGAAGGTTCTTTCAAATGCTATTTCTTTCTCTTTCGCAAAAAGATCATAGAATATTTTTATTGCAAGATTGCTCATTCCAAGTTCATAAAGATCGGGAAAGCCAAACGCTATTTTAATCCTTGAATTCTTTTTATGTATTATTCCGATTTCATTACCGATATATCTCTGAGGATATTGAACCTCCGGAAGTATTTTTTCTATTTTGTTAAATAGATTCATACGATCGGGTCTGTTTCTATCACTTCCTTTTCAAAAGAAATTAAATCGGAAATTATTGTCTTTGCTTCTTTTATTACTTCCATAAGTTTACCTTCCGAATAAGGTGTCCCCTCAGACCCGCCTTGTATCTCCAGTAATTTATTTTCACTGTTCATTATAATATTTAGATCAACATCTGCCGTAAAATCTTGCTCATAATCGGGATCAAAAATAATCTTTTCATCTTTTATTATTGCACTTACCCCTGCAATATAATAATTGATCGGTATATTTGTAAAGAAAGATTGTGATCTTAATGTCTTTAATGCCTCATAAAGTGCAATAAATCCCCCAAGTAATGAAGCGATCCGTGTCCCGCCATCCGCCTGAATAACATCACAATCTATCCAGATGGTTTTTTTAGGGATTGTCGTCAGGTCAATTGCATTTCTTAAAAGTCTGCCAAGCAATCTTGATATCTCAATCTGTCTTGTATCGGGAACGATTCGGTTCTCATTTCTTATCTTTCTCTTATCGCTTGCCCTTGGAAGCATTCTATACTCAACTGCAAGCCAGCCCTGATTTGTTCCGAGAAGATGCGGTGGAACTCTTTTTTCAATTGAGGCGGTTACAGCAACAATATTATTACCCCAATTGACCCACACAGATCCTTCCGCCCATTTATTCCAATTTTTATTTATCTCAATTGCCCTCAGTTTCCCGCTTTCTTTTTTTAACATATTAGTACCTCTCAATATCTATTTTTTTGACATGTTCTATCTTTTTATTTAAAAAATTCATGGCAATACTCTTAAAATTTCTCGGTATATCACTGAGATAGAACTCAACATTTCCATTACCGTTAGAATTTTCCAATCCCTTTTCTCTTAAATAGTTAACAACGACTTTTGTAACTTCCCTTGCCGGATTTATCAAACTGACCTTACCATCAAAAAAATCATTTAATTTATCTATAAAAAGCGGATAATGAGTACAACCAAGTATCAAGCTATCAATATCTTCCTTTTTTATCTTATGAAGGTAATGTTCTATTACTCTATCCGTGATGTCGGTAGAAACAAGACCCTCCTCCGCAATGGGAACAAAAAGAGGACAGGATTTTTCATATATCTTTACATTGTTGTTGTATCGTGCTTTTATCTTTTTCTGATAACTTTTGGATTCTATCGTTGCATAGGTTCCCACGATACCTATTTTCCGATATTTCCTTGAAAGAGAAGAAATTGTGGGCTCAATAACCCCGAATATAGGCATATCGTATTCTTTTTTTAGAACTTCCATACTATTTGAAGAAGCACTATTGCAGGCAACCACTATCAATTTTACATTCTTTGAAAGTAAAAATTTTACATCCTGTCTTGAAAAGTGAATAATGGTTTCTTTTGATTTGGAACCATAAGGCACCCTTGCCGTATCACCAAAGTAAATAAATTTTTCATTCGGTAGTTTTTTCAACATCTGAAAAAGGACGGTAAGTCCTCCAACTCCCGAATCAAAAATACCGATAGCTTTTTTATTCATTTATGAACTTCCTATAATTTTTTGTAATATAGACATCTATTGCATCTGCAATCTTATCAGCGAGCTTATTCTGATAACTGCTCGTATTCAAACGTTTTTCCTCTATTCTATTTGATAAAAATCCTGCTTCAATTAAGATTGCCGGCATTGTCGCACCATACAAAACATAAAATCTTGCATGTTTCAATGGACGACCGTTTGGTGGAGTTATTGTTTTTAGATATTTTGAGACGAAACCACCCAACACAATAGATTCATTTTCAAATTCATTTGACATCATCGACCATATAATTTCACCAAGCATATCTTTCTTTTGCTCTTTTTCAAGCTTTATAACTTTATTTTCATAAGCTGCAACCTCTCTGGCTTCATCATCGGAAGCGGATTTAGAAAGGTAGTATATCTCAAATCCCTTTGCTCTTGGATTATACGAAAAATTGGAATGGATGCTTACAAATATAGATCCATTATTCTTATTCGCATAACGAGTTCTTGACCTCAACGGAATAAAAACATCGGTAGATCTTGTCATCAAAACGGTGTAGCCCTTATGTTTTAATTCTCGTGTAATCTTATTCCCAATTGAAAGAACAACTTTTTTTTCCCTAACACCGGTAATTCCGATTGCACCCGGATCCTTGCCTCCATGACCGGGATCAATGATAATACATATCTTCTTTTTATTAAGTTCTCCTGTTTTTTGTGTAACTATTGGAGAAATATTTTTCTTATTATCCTCTTTTTTCAAGGTATAAAAGAATTCTATTGTTTTATCCCCCTGCTTTTGAATATTTAGATCCGTAATATATTTGAACTTAATTAGAATTTTGTTATCAACTATTTTTATGTAATCAACCCCCTTATTTGGTAGGGAATAATAATCCTCTTTAAGATTACAGACCTCTCCACTTACCAATTTATAAAGCCTGTCGGATTTTTTTTCTGCATTAATTTCTTCATAAGAATAGACCTTTAACAAATAGTGTTCATCCTTGTTCACCACCTCAAAATCGTATATACCCGCTTTTCTCTTCCACTTTTCAAGAAACTCATCGGGAATAATAAAATCATTATCCTTATAAATAACATTATCCGTTAAGTGGTAAATATTTATTCCCTTATAATATATATTTGTGTTTGGCAGAAAGGTGAAGGTATGTCCTGAAAACTTTAAAGTAAGTATATTACTATACGGATCATAATTATATGAATAACCTTTTTTTTCAACGAGTTCCCTTAATGAAAAGGAATTTATTAAAATTGATAGAGTCAGTAGTACAATTATAATTACTTTTTTCATATTTATTGGTGGAGGCGGCGGGAATCGAACCCACGTCCAAAGAAGAGCATAGCATAACATCTACATACTTATACTGTTTTTGTTTTTCACCGTGATTTATCCAACAGTCAGGAGATCACGGCAAGTTTCAGGAAATTTTCTCTGTCTTTCCCTCTGAAACACAAGTTGGACAGATAGCCAATCTACCGTGGGGTAGTCAGAAACGATTGGCGATCTCTGGTACCCCGCTGCTTCTTTAAGCAGCAAGTGCGAAGTTATCTTCGGCGCTTAAAAATTTTTGACCCGTTACAGTGGATCAATCTGGTATGCAGTTATACCTACCACAACCCTGTCGAAACCATTACGCCCCCGGTTATTATTTATTTTTTCTCATTCGGGCTTCGTCTCTTTCAATATCTCTTTTTTTGATCTCTTCCCTTTTGTCAAACTTCTTCTTTCCTGTTACAATCCCGATCTCAAGTTTTACATAGCTTCCGGATAGATATATCTTAATAGGGATAATCGTGTATCCCTTTGCTTCAACCTTTTTACGCAATCGGAGAAGTTCTCGTTTTCCGAGAAGCAATTTTCTTTCTCTAAGAGTATCAACTTTTACATAATCGCTGTTCTTGTAAGCGTCAATTCTCATGCCTTGAATAAAAAGTTCGCAATTTTTAAAAGAACAGAATGCACCCTTTAATGAAACCCTTCGCATGCGAAGAGACTTCACCTCTGAACCAGCAAGAACTATGCCAGCCTCGTACTTTTCTACAACAGTATATTTAAAAAGTGCTTTGTTTTGTTTCAACAAAACATATTTTCTATTTTCCATAATTTATCATTATAGTTTATTTTGAACTATTTTTCAAATATCAAGACAGTTTTTTGTGAAATAAGATTTTTTTAACCACGGATTTGATCCCGTTAATCCCTCCGTCATTGTGAGCCTTCAATGCAATTGAAGGCGTAACAATCTCATTTCTTTTTTTTATTTCTCTTTTGTTTTCTAATTGTCAACCCCCGACCCCATTTTTAATTTTTAAAAAATGTTTCCAATTCTGACTCAAAATCTTTCCACAAATCAGGCAGATTATCAGCAAGCGGAATTAATTTTTCTTTATCCAACATTATTCCATAACCATGAATAAAAAAATGACGAAAGGCTAAATATTCGTTTAACTTCATGGAAAGTTCAGATGAAATTATTTTATGATCAACCGAGAGGTTTAATAAATCCTTGTGCCAAGATTCTGAGGAGGAAACAGATATACCTTTGTATTTTAACACTCTTTTTAGTATATTTTCTATTCCATTATAAGCATTTTAGAGAAAGGTAGCAATAGCAGCTAACTCAACAACAGTCATTTCTTTACGCCTTAATGTTTCTCTTAATGCCTGAAGAGCAGCCAAAATATATTCTTTATCCACTTGAATCTCTCTAAGTAATTCATCCATATATCTTTATTCCCCTTTCTTTAATTATTTGATTGAATAAGGATTCTTCGGATAAATCCACAAGATCCACTGGTTTAGATAGATTTCTTAGCAGTTCGCCATAAAATTTAAAAAAAACCTCGGGTTTAATTCCTTGAACTGCCAAATCTATATCATTATAATTACTTTTGTTCAATGATGAGCCAAAGAGGTAAATAGAGTAAACATTATATTTCTTTGCATATAAGATAATAATCCTTTTCTCTTTTTCACTTATCATAATCACTTACCTTTTAAGAACAAACATTTTTTTATACTCTTTCATTTGTTTGAGTATACCA
>JAUXGM010000131.1 GCA_030622125.1 bacterium
TATTTCTTCACAAAAATACCTTTTATATCTACACTAATTGCAAATAGTGATGGTATCAATATGAGAGTTAAGGTTGTAGCAAACAATATCCCGTATCCCAATGCCATAACGGTAGGACGTAAGCTGCGAACATTTCCGCCTATCCCGTAAACCGTAGGAATAAGAGCTGCAAATGTTGTTATTGTGGTTAACAAAATTGGTCTTAATCTTTTTTGTGCTCCGTCCACTATCATATCGAACAATTTACTTTTTTGACCCGAAACATTATTTTTTCTGATCAAGCGATTAATAAAATCAACCATAACAATACTGTCATTTACAACAACTCCGGATAAACCTATGATACCGACAATTCCCATAAAACTTAGAGGTATCTGATGAAATTTAAAGGCAAGAAAAGCACCTATTAAACCAAAGGGTACGGTTAGCAAAATAATAAAAGGTTGTTCAACGGACTGAAACAGAAATACCAATATAATATATATGGCAAAAAATGCTAAAATAAAAGCAATAATCAAATCATTCATCGCTGCTTTGGATTCCGCCGCTTCTCCCTTAAATTTCAAAGAAATATCCGAATATTTTTTTGAAATTGAATTAAACTTTTTCTTCAATTGTTTCATGACGATTACGGGTGTTGTAATATGTTTATTCGTTTTAGCAGTAATTGAAATAACCCTATCACCGTTATAGTGATTGATCATAGATTTTGATTTTCTTGATGTCAAATGGGCAATTTCACCAAGACGAATAAGTCGTCCCTGATTATTAGGGATTAGCAGATTTAACAGAAATTTTTCATCCCTTTTGAAATTTTCGTCAACCTCCACTCTAAAATCGAGTCTATTATCAACCGTTTGAATAGAGGTTGCAATAACACCTTCATAAGCAGTGCGAACCGTTTGGGCGACCATTGAAACTTCAATACCGTATTGAGCCATTTTATTATAATTAAATTTTACGAATAATTCGTCCTTGCCTACCTTTTGATCATTGTCAATTTCCGTTATACCTTTTTGCTCTTTTAAGAAGGCTTCAATCTCTGATTGTAATGATTTTCTTTCCTGCTCTTTTCCTCCTACAATTTTCAGATCTATTGAAGCGCCAGGGGAGGGTCCGATTATTTGTTTTACAAAAAAGATCTTTTCAAAACCGGATATTTTTTTTGTATTTATTTCTTTTTTCAATACCCTAATAATTTGTTCTACCGATCTTTTTCTTTCTGTTTTAGGTACAAGATAAACGGTTATCTGTGACCAATTCTCATGATTTCCTTTTGAATTTATTCTCTTTACGGTATGATGTCCGACAATGGTTTTCACAGAAATAAGTTCGTCTTTTTTTATCTTTTTTAAAACGATTTTCTCAATTTTTTTTGTTAATAACGAGGTATGTTCCAATGGGGATCCTGCGGGTGTTTCTAAATTTATATAAAATGCATCAGAGGAATTATCCCAGAACATTGTGTAATTTTTTATGATATCCTTTGAGAAAAAAAGGGTGCCTATCAATGTAAGAATAAATACTATCAGAACAAGATACCTGAATTTTAAAACGAACCTTAAAAAAATTTTGTATATGTTGGCAACGGGAATAAACCATTTCTTTTCTTTTATAAGTTGCTTTTTTCCGTGAGAAAGATGGTTGGGTAAAAAGAATGTTGCTTCTAAAAATGAGGCAATAAGAGCTGCCGAAATAATTATGGGATAGACGGAAATAAATTTACCCATGATCCCTTTTACATACAGTAAAGGCAAAAAACCTACTATGGTTGTCAATACGGTAATAATTATAGGCGACAATACCTCTTTCATGCCCAATAAGGCAGCTTCTTTCGGGGAATACCCGATGTTGCGAAAGGTGTAGATATTTTCTGAGATAACAATGCCATGATCCACGAGCATACCCAAAACGGTTATTATTGCCCCCAAAGAGATTAGATTAAGAGAAATATCCGTAATATTCATAAATGTCATTAACATTAATATCGCAACGGGGATGCCGACAGCGGTCCACAATGCCGATCTAAAATTGAGAAAGATCAGTAAAACTGCAAAAATTAAAATAAAACCTATGAATGCATTGGATTTAACAACATTCAAAAGTGCAATAATGGATAATGATCTGTCTTCAATAGTTTTTAGCTTATATGATTTTGGAATATTTTTTTTATTTTGTTTTAAAAAAGATTTAATATTTTTTACGGTTTTAACAACATCGGCGGTTTCATTTTTTACAATACTAAATACAATTCCGGGTTGCTGATTTACACGGACCAATATATCGTCTTTTTTGTACCCATCTTTAACAGCGGCAATATCTTTTATTAACACTCTTTTCCCTTCATAACTTGAACGAATAATTACATTTTCTACTTCAAGGGGGTCTTCAAATTGCCCTATTGTCACAATATTTTTCTCTTGATGAACAGATTGAATTGTTCCGCCTGTATTTCGAATATTGCGATTTCGGATACTTTTAATAATATCATTTAATGAGATGAAGTATTTTTTCATCCTGTTGACATTTACCGCAATTTTGATTTCTCTTTCTTTGTATCCCGATACACGAATTGTGTTTACACCTTTTATTTTTAAGAGCTTCTTTTCATAATTATCTGCAAATTGATAAAATTTCTTTTCGTTTTCTTTACTTTCAAGAGATTTTTTTTTGTCCAAAGATAAACCCAATTGATAAACAGCCATGAATTTAGGATTTACATCTACAATATTGATTTCTTCAACATCGGGAGAAATATCCTGTATGTAAGAGAGGTCTCTATAAATTTCATCCTTTACTTTTTGCTTATTATGAACATCTTGGTCAAGGTAGATATAAATAATTGCTCCGTTATCAATGGATAAACTTGTATAATCCTTGACGCCTGATATTCCCTTAATTTTATCTTCAATGGGAACCGCGGCATTTATCTCTACATCAAGGGCGCTTGCACCGGGATACTTAACGGTTACAATCATCGTATCAATATCGGTAGGAGGAAAAATTTCCTGTCTCAAATTCAAAATACTTAAAATTCCGATAACAATAATAAGAAAAAGTAAAATATTTACTGCAAGTTTATTCTTTATAAAATATTCAAATAGTTTATTCATCAGTCTTCTCCATAGCACTAAAAGTTAACAGATCATAATCAAAGTTGACCCGTATAATTTTAATTTTCGTCAAGATATCGGCAATCTTTTCATTTATAATGTCATTTTCGGTGTCAATTAAAAAAGAAAGAGGGATTCTGCCGGTGTCAAATTTTTTCTTTTCGATAGAATACCTTTTTTCAAGAGAAGATATATTATTTTCTTTAACGCTTAATATTTTTTTACAAGTTTTTATATTTAATAATAATTTACCGAGATCTTGTTCATATTTCTCTCTTATTATTTGATAATCATTTAAACTCAACTCCACTTTTAAAGAAATTTCTTTAAGCTCCGATCTTTTCCCATAATTTCCAAGTGACTTACTAAATTCCAAACCAATAAAAAACTCGGGATTTTTTCCTTCCGAAAAAGAATCCCCAACGGATGATGTGGAGTAGGTATCCAGTCTAATATTTCCGATAATATTCAATTCCGGTAAGGTTCTGTTTTTATAGGCACTTAATATATTTTTGGTTATTAAAATGTTTAAATTCAATAATTTACCCAATGCCGTTTTATCAAAATCTGTTTGAGAATATTTGTTTTCCGTACTTTTTTTTAAAAAGTCTTCACAATCCTTGCAATCTTTCATATCAATACCGGTCAGATAAGGCTTTATTTGAGTTAAAATCTGATTTTTGAAATTTTCTATTTCTATTTTTTTCTCTCTTAATCTTGAATTTAAAAGTATTACCTTTTCAACATCATCGCCGTCAACAAGACCTTTTTTGTGCTTATCTTTTATCTGTTTGTATAAAACATTACCGTTTTCTATATTTTTATCAATTAAATTTAATATTTCATTGTATGCTAAAACATCAAAATAGAGTTTTGCGTAATATGTCAATAGTTCCTTGTTGTTTATTTCTGCTTTCAGTTTTTCAAGTTTATATTTTTCTTTGGCATTTTGAATTATAAATTTATCTAAAAAACCAAATCGATCGTATAAAAGCGGTTGAGAAAAACCCATTGAGAACATAGGTTCATAAACATTGTCAAATATGTTTGTACCGTTTCTCCTGTATTTTTGTCCGTAAAAAGAACTTTCAAATATTAAATCGGTACCTGTTGCGGAAAACTTTTTTTTGACACTGAAATTTGTTCCCAAGCCTGAGCGGGTGGTATCAATAAATGAATCCATTGATAATTGTTTGTCATCGGCATTAAAATATGAGGCATTAATATTAAAATAAGTATCATCAACGGATTTTGTTTTATAAATTTCATTCTTTACCTGCAAGAGATTGACCTCATTTTTTCTGATTTCGGGTAATCTTGTCTTGATGTTATTCATATAGATATCAAATGAACCGGCTTGTGCAGAAATACTTACAGTGAATACCGTCATAGCAAACAAAATAAAGAAAGGGTTTTTGATTTTTCTCATATAAAACTCTCCATTAGTATTATTGAATTTTTTTTTTCAACATATTAGATATTACTAAAATATCCGTTTTTTTTCAAAAAAACAACTGAAATTTAAATAAACGAAAAAAAAACTTATTTCAAAAAAGCTATTTCTTGACTTTTTTTAAAAATAGTTTAGAATGTCATTGAGGAATGTAAATGTGAAAGAAAATTGCGAAATAATTATTTTTGATAGCCTGAATGAAGGACTCTTTACCGTGGATAAGGATTGGAATATCACATTTTTTAATAAAAGAGCAGAAGAAATTACGGGTATCTCAAGGGAAAAGGCAATTGGAAAACTCTGTCGATCTATCTTTCATTCAAATGTATGTGATGCAAATTGTCTTCTTAAAGAAGCAATAAGAAACAATAAAAGTATATCAAACAGGAAAATATACATTATCAACAGTGATGGCTGTCGTATTCCTCTTTTGATCAATGGTTCTCCATTAAAGGATGAAAAAGGCAATATTATCGGCGGAGTTGAAACCTTTCAGGATATTTCGGAGATAGAAGAATTAAAAAAGGAACTTAAAGGTAAATATTCATATTATGATTTTGTTACCATTGACAAGAAATTGCTTAAAATATTGGAGATATTACCTCAAATTGCAAGAAGTGATTCCAATATTCTAATTACAGGTGAAAGCGGTACGGGAAAAGAACTTATTGCCAGAGCACTCCATAATCTTAGCAACAGAAAGGAACATTTGCTTGTTCCGGTTTCCTTGGGTGCACTTCCTGAAAATTTAGTTGAAGCAGAACTTTTCGGTTATGCAAAGGGGGCTTTTACCGGTGCCTATAAACCACAAAAGGGCAAGTTTGTCCATGCAGAAAAAGGCACGATATTTTTAGATGAAATCGGCGATATCCCTCTACAAACACAGGTAAAACTTTTAAGAACAATTCAGGAAAGGGTTATTCAGCCACTTGGTTCTAATGATACGATCAATATAGATGTTAGAATCGTTTCTGCAACGAACAAGGATTTGGAAAAAATGATGAAAACCGGTCAATTTAGAGAAGATCTTTATTATCGTATCAATGTAGTAAATGTTCATCTCTCTCCATTGAGGGAAAGAAAAGGTGACATTCCTCTTTTAATAAATCATTTTATAGAGAAATTTAATATCATCAAGGAAAAAAATATTCAAGGCATTGCCCCGGATGCACTTGCCGTTTTAGCTGCATATAACTATCCGGGAAATATCCGAGAGTTGGAAAATATCATTGAGTTCTGTTTCATTATGACAAAAGGGGCTCTTATTACTATCCAGTCACTGCCGGAAAAATTTAAGGTAAGAGAAAATAATGAAATAATAATGCCGGTATCTTTAAAACAAATTGAAAAAAAAGCCATATTGGAAAGTTTAAAAAGAAATAATTATAAAGTTATGGCAACCTGCCGTGAACTCGGTATTTCAAAAGATACATTGCGAAGAAAACGAAAGCAATTCGGTATTCCAAAATAAGGGAATAAAGAAGAGAGGCATTTGCGAAATTCTAAACCCCTAATAAGACAGAATTTAGAACGATAGAAATTCCTTTTCACTATACGGGACACTCTTCCCTTCGGAAAGGGATGTCCCTATTGTTTTCGGTATTTACATCTGGAACGGCGGCGACTGTTCACAAGAAGAATTCGATATTTAAATAAGAATATTAACCACAGATTAGACAGATTTGACAGATTAAAATTATTAAAGTCAGAAAAAACTTTAGAATTCATCTTTAAATTTTCAGTTATGAAATGAAATTTCA
>JAUXGM010000059.1 GCA_030622125.1 bacterium
AAAGCTATAAATATTGTTCCGGGAATGAAAAAAAATATGATCCTTCATGCCGGTCCCCCCGTTAATTGGGAAAGAATGTGCGGACCCCAAAGGGGAGCGGTAATAGGTGCCTTGATCTATGAGGGACTTGCAAAAAATGAATTTGATGCCAAAAAACTTGCAGCATCCGGAGAAGTTGAATATTCACCCTGCCATCATCACAATATGGTCGGTCCCATGGCGGGTATTGTTTCACCGTCAATGCCCGTTTATATTGTAAAAAATGAAGAACACGGAAATACTGCTTATGCTACTATGAATGAGGGTTTGGGTAAAGTTTTGAGAATGGGTGCATATTCACCTGATGTGATTGAACATTTGAAATGGATGGAAAATATTATGTATCCCGCTATGGATAAGGCAATAAGAAAGGTCGGAAAAGTTGATCTTAAAAATATTATTGCTCAGGCTTTACACATGGGAGATGAACTTCACAACAGGAATAAGGGCGGCACATCACTGCTAATAAGAATATTAGCTCCCGCTATGGTTACAACAAGTGATGCAAAGACCACAGAAGAGGTATTAAAATTTATTGACAGTAATGATCATACCTTTTTGAACCTGTCCATGCCCGCTGCAAAAGCAAGTTTGGATCCTGCAAAAAATATTAAAGGAAGTACAATGGTGGTTGTAATGGCAAGAAACGGAACGGATTTCGGTATTCAAGTATCGGGACTTGGAGATGAATGGTTCACAACACCCGCAACTGTTCCGTCCGAAGCCCTCTATTTCCCCGGATTTACAAGGGATGATGCAAATCCCGATATAGGTGACAGTGCCATTATGGAAACATCGGGTTTGGGTGGTTTTGCCATCGGGGCATCTCCTGCTATTGTTCAATTTGTGGGAGGAACTCCGCAGGACGGTTTGAACAGAACACTTTCTATGTATGAAATAACGATCGGAGAAAATAATGTTTATCAGGTTCCCTATTTGAATTTCAGAGGAACACCGACGGGAATTGACATAAGAAAGGTATTGGAAAAAAATCTGCTTCCTTTTATCGATACCGGAATTGCACATAAAGAACCGGGTATCGGACAGGTGGGTGCCGGATTGGTTGATGCCCCGGTAGAGGTATTTAAGAAAGCAGTGGTAAGATTTGCAGAAAAATATAATTAAAAGGAGGATTCTATGACAAATAAAGAATTTATTGATTTTATGACCAAAGCAAAAATGTATGATCTAACACAGCCTTTGAGTGTCCATACACCCCCATGGCCCAGTTATATGCCGTTGGGACTTCAATATTTCAAAAGAATTGCAGGAGCACATATGGGACAGGGTGCCAACGGACAGATCATTACATCGAGTAATCATGTGGGAACACACATGGACGGTGAAATCCATTTTCACAGTTCGGGAAGACCCATAGGAAAAGTTCCTCTTAATGAATGGGTTGGACCCGGCGTTATCGTTGATATCTCAGATGAAGTTGGAGATTACGATCTCTACACGCCTGAAATGCTCACGAAAAGAGTTGAAATAAAAAAAGGAGATATTCTGATCATTAATACCGGATATCACAGGTATGAATGGGATGCACCGAAATCGGATGAATTAAGATATATGGTAAAACACCCCGGACCAAGTCCGGAGTTCCATAAATGGGTTATTGATATGGGTATCAAATGGATCGGCGTCGATTGCGGAAGTGCAGATCATCCTATGAATACAATATTAAGAGATTGGCATCCGAAACTTTTTATGGAAGCAGAGAAAAAATTGACAGAAAAATACGGCAAAAAATGGGAAGAGATGTTTCCACCCGAAGAATATTATCAGGTTATGCACCTTAAATTATTCCCGAAGCGTATAGTTCATGCCGAGAACCTTGGCGGAGATATTGACAAATTAAGCAATAAAAGAGCTTATATCGGTGCTTTTAATGTAAAAGGCATTGAAATGGAATCCGCATGGACAAGGATCGTTGCCTGGACAACACCCGAAGAATAGCGAGAATTTTAAATGAGTAGTTTCGATTATTTCAGCCCGAAAACCTTAGAAGAAGCGGTACAACTCTACAATGAGCATTCGGCTTCGGCAAGGCTTTTGCTTGGCGGTACCGATCTTGTCAATATGATAAATGACGAAATGATTAAAACTAATGCAGTCATTGATTTGAAAAATATTGCTTATTTAAAACAACTTGAACTAAAAGATAACCATTTGTATATCGGTGCCGATGTTACATTTACCGAACTTATTGAATCTGATATTATAAGGGAAAAATTCCCCGTAATTTGGGAATCATCGAGAAAGGTTGCATCAATGGGTATCAGAAACAGAGCAACCATTGTGGGAAATATTTGCAGTTCCGTTCCTTCGGCAGATTCAGCTCCGGCTTTATTGATAAGAGAAACTATTGTAAGGGTTATGAGTGTTAACGGAAAAAGGGAGATTGATATTGCCGATTTCTTTATTGGTCCGAGAAAAAATGCTCTCAAAGAAAATGAGATAGTTATCAATTTGAAGATTCCGGTTTTAAATAAAAGTTTTGGCGGATCTTATGTAAAAATGGGAAGATACAAGGGAGAGGATCTTGCACAGGTTGGTGTTGCAACATTAGTTACGGAGGATTTACAATATCGTATTGCATATTGTGCGGTTTCTCCTAAACCCATAAGAATAAAAAAGGCGGAACAACTGCTTAACGGCAGGGAATTTTCCGTTGAATTTTTAAAAGATGTAGATACGGAAATTATGAATGCGATCTCTCCGATCGGTGATATCAGAGCAAGCAAATCGTATAGGGAAAAAATGAGTTCGGTTTTATTGGAAAAATCATTGATAGCGTCTTATTCCAGATTAAAAGGGAATAAACCCGAATACGGCAAGGAACTGTTATAGGAGTATAAAATGAAAAGAGAAATAACATTTACATTAAATGATGATATTGTTTCTGTTTATGTCGAAAGCGATGAAAAACTCCTTGATGTTCTCAGGTATAAGCTTGGTATCAAGTCCCCAAAACAGGGATGCGGACGTGGTGAGTGCGGTTCTTGCTCGGTTCTGTTAAATGGAAAAAGTGTCCGAAGTTGTATCATTTATGCAGTGGAGATTGACGGACAAAAAATCGAAACCCTTGAAGGAATTCAAAAAAACGGAATAACAAAACTCCAAAGATCATTTGTTGAACACAATGCCTTTCAATGCGGTTTTTGTGCATCCGGTGTTACCATTACAATGACCGAATTTCTTAGAAAAAATCCGTACCCTAAAATTGCTGAGATTAAGGAGGCTTTGTCCGGTAATCTTTGCAGATGTACGGGGTATAAATCTATTGTTGATGCAATTGCAGATGCAACGAAAGAGGGGGAATAATATGACGGATTATAAATATATCGGCAAAAGATCCGTTCGTATCGACGGGCTTGCCAAAGTAACCTGTACCGCTCAATATACGGATGATCTTGAATTCGGACCTAATCTTTTACACATTGCTGTTCTATCAAGCCCTTATGCTCATGCCAGGATATTAAGCATTGATACATCGGAAGCGGAAAGTATTCCGGGCGTAAAAGCGGTTATTTCGGGAAGGGATTTCTCTCAAAAATTCGGGCTCTATTTAAAAGATCACTCTATATTTCCTGCTGATAGAGTTAGATATGTCGGCGAACAGGTGGCAGCAGTTGTTGCGACCTCTGAGAAAATTGCAAAAACGGCAATTAAAAAAATAAAGGTAGATTATGAACCGCTGCAAAATGTTCAGTGTGCTCTTGATGCAATAAAGAAAGATGCTATTCTTATCCATCCCGATCTTGGTAATTATGAGGTTGTTCCATGGCTATATCCTCAAGCGGGAACAAATATCGGACATATTCGCAAAATAAGAAAAGGTAATATTGAAAAAGCATTCGCCGAAGCGGATTATATTTTGGAGGACCAATACCATGTTCCTCATGTGGTTCATGCTCCTCTTGAAAATCATATTGCCGTCGCTTTATATGATTATGAGGGCAGATTAACGATGTGGAACTCAACACAATCACCGCATACACAAAGAAATATTTTGGCAAGCTGTCTGAAAATTCCACATAAGAATGTTAGAATTATTGCACCCTATGTCGGGGGAGGATTTGGCGGAAAAGCAGGGATCTCAATGGAGGTTATTGCTGCGGTTGCCGCTTTAAAGGTTCAGGGACATTATGTAAAACTCAGATGGAACAGAAAAGAAGAGTTTGAAAATTCTTCACAAAGGCAGGAACTTTTTGCAAAAATTAAAATGGGGGTCAAAAAAGACGGCACAATTGTAGCTTTAAGGCATAAATTGTTCTGGGATGTAGGTTCATCTGCGGAATACGGTTCAAATGTTGTTAATGCTACCGGTTTTTCAGCCATTGGACCCTATAATATCCCCAATGTTCACATTGACTCTTATGCTATTTATACAAACAGACCGCCTTGTGGTGCATATCGCGGTTTCGGTTATTCCGAATTTCATTTCGGATTGGAAAGTCATATTGACAGAATTGCTAAAAAACTCAATATTGATGCTGTTGAATTCAGAAAAAAGAATGCTATAAAGCGAGGAGATAAGGTTGCCTACGGTGTTGAGATGGGACCCACCGGTTTAATGGAATGTATTGAAAAGGTTGCTAAAAAGATTGAATGGGGAAAAGAAACAAAATCGGATGATCCCGATAAAATTAGAGCAAAGGGGTTTTCCATTGTTTGGAAGGCACCAGCGATGCCTCCGAATGAATCATCAGCCGCTTTTTTAAAATTTAGTGAAGATGGAAGTATCAATATCTTGGTTTCGGGAATGGAACTCGGTCAGGGATACTTGACAAGTATGGCAAAAATTGCTGCTGAAGAATTATCAATTCCATTAGAAAAGATCCGTGTGGAACATCCTGATACCGACAGAAATCCTTATGAATGGCAAACGGTTGCGAGTCATACTACATGGAGCAGCGGTAATGCGGTAAGAAAAGCAGCAATAGAAGCGAAAAACAGAATATTTGATACGGTTTCAAGAGCTTTACACTATCCAAAAGAGGCTTTGTATCTTGAAGATGAAAAGGTAAAATGCAAAGAAGACTCAAAATTTGAACTCCCATTAAGGGATTTTGTTATAAACGGTATTCAAATGAAAGACGGAACATTTAGAGGCGGTCCGATCATGGGAACCGGAATATTTATGCCTGAATTTTCATCCGCCAAGGTAAATCCTGAAACGGGTCAAGGCGGCTATCCCAATGTTCATTATACTACGGGTGCGGGTGCGGTTGAAATAGAAATTGACAAAAAAACGGGAAGAATAAAGGTTTTAAAAATGGCAGAGGCATTTGACGGAGGGAAAATTCTCAATCCGGAGCTTGCAGAAGGACAGATTATAGGTGGTTTTATGCAGGGACTTGGAACTGCACTCTGGGAAGAGGTAAAATTTGATGAGAACGGTAAGATATTGAATCCGAATTTTACGGATTATAAAATTCCTACGGCACTTGAAACCCCCGATGAAATGTATCCGATCTTTGTTGAGGTCCCACAGCCCGATGGTCCTTATGGAGCAAGAGGAATTGGGGAACACACGATGATCCCTGTAATGCCGGCTGTCGGAAATGCTATTGCAAACGGTTTGGGCATAAGATTAAAAGAAGTTCCCTTCACCCCTGAAAAAATACTTGATGCATTAGAAGAGAAGGGGAAATAAGTATTAAGTATTAGGTACTAAGTAAAGCAACAAAAAGTTTTCTAACCAATCTAATCACCGTCCCTAATTTTATTCCTCTATTGTCGTCATTGCGAGGAGTGAAACGACGTGGCAATCTCATTTGTTTTCACCTTGAACTGTTTTCCATATTCTACTTGCATATTTAGCCAAATACGAAAGTGAAAAAATACCAAAATTACAAAAATTTTCCTTGAATTAAATTATAAAAAGTTTTATAATAAATTATGTATGTTAATTTTAAAATTCGAGGGCATTAATGTGAATGGATCACGAGAGGACACAAGAACAATGAAAACCGGTAAAGAGATAAAAAGTTTTCGAACCAATCTAACCACCGTCCCTAATAGGAGCAAGAATGATTATAGGTTATTATAAATCAATTTTAGAGGCACAAAAAAATGGTGGTTTCCTAGAAGAAAACTATTATTCTGTTCTTAGCGAGTTTATTAAATCATTGGGTAAAAAATTATGATAGAAAAAAACAAAATAAAAAAGTTTCCGAAATTGATTAAAAATTTTAAATTATATTTAAAACAATACAAGTCCAATATTTATAATAAAGCAAATGCAGGGATTAATTTTATAAATTATCTGAATGAAAATAAAATTTATAGGATTATATTATGCCTTTAATCTGGAATGAAATAAAGAAAAGAGCACTCAGATTCTCAAAAAAATGGATTGATGAAGAGAACGAAAAGGCTGAAGCATCATCCTTTTGGAACGATTTCTTTGATGTGTTTGGAGTTGATAGAAAAGATGTAGGTTTTTACGAAAGAAAAGTTAAGAAACTGGATAATAAATTTGGATATATAGATCTATTTTGGCCGGGAATGTTAATTGTTGAACACAAATCCAGAGGGAAAGATTTAGAAAAAGCTTTTGAGCAGGCGGGAGATTATTTCTTAGGATTAGATGAATCTGAAAAACCACGCTATATAATTGTATCGGATTTTGAAAGAATTAGACTTTATGATTTAGAAAAAGATACTGAAAAGGAAATTAAACTGAAATTTCTTCACAAGCACATAAAAATGTTTGGTTTTATTGCAGGCTATAAAGAACATGTTATCAAAGAAGAAGACCCAGTAAATATAAGGGCTGCTGAACTTATGGGTAAATTGTACGATCGATTGAAAGTGGATGGATATAGAGGTCATCCATTGAAATTAATGCTGGTTAGACTATTGTTTTGTCTTTTTGCTGATGATACCAGTATCTTTAATAAAGGATCATTTGAAGAATTTATTGATATAAAAACAAGAAAAGATGGAAGTGATCTAGGAGCAATGCTATCTCAATTATTCCAGGTACTTGATACTGAAAGTAAAGAACGATCAAAAAGTCTTGATGAACATCTAGATGAATTTCCTTACATCAATGGTGATTTGTTCAGAGAATCATTAAGAATAGCATCTTTTACTTCTGAAATGAGAAATATTCTACTTGAAGCATCAACTCTGGATTGGTCGGCTATTTCTCCAGCTATTTTTGGCTCATTATTCCAATCGGTGATGAATTCAGGAGAGAGAAGAAATCTTGGAGCCCATTATACTTCAGAAAAGAATATCCTAAAACTGATTCATCCATTATTTTTAGACGAGTTGTTAGAGGAATTTGAATCAATAAAAAATAACAATAAGAAGCTATTGGAATTTCACAATAAGTTATCAAATTTAAAATTCCTTGATCCAGCATGTGGGTGTGGAAATTTTTTAATAATTGCATATAGAGAATTAAGGTTTCTTGAGATTGAAACAATAAAAAGAATGAAGAAAGCATCCCGTCAAAGCGTTTTGGATATTAAGCAAATTATAAAAGTTAATGTAGACCAGTTCTATGGAATTGAAATAGAGGAATTTCCAGCAAGAATTGCACAAGTGGCAATGTGGTTAATTGATCATCAAATGAATATTAAGGTATCTGAAGAGTTTGGTGAATATTATGTAAGATTACCTCTTCGAAAATCTGCTAAAATTGTAATTGGGAATGCGTTAACGCTCAATTGGGAAGACATAGTATCAAATCAAGAAATATCGCTTATCTTAGGTAACCCACCGTTTATTGGGTCCAGATTAATGAATAAAGAGCAAAAAAAAGAGACAAAAGAACTTTTTAAGGATTGTAAAAGTAAAGGAGAACTGGACTATGTAACGGGTTGGTACACATTAGCCGCAAAATATATACAAGGGACGAAAATCCGAGTAGCATTTGTTTCAACAAACTCAATTTCCCAGGGACTTCAAGTTGGTATTCTCTGGGAAATCCTATTATCTCTGGGAATTTCAATCAATTTCGCACATAGAACTTTTAGATGGAGTAATCAAGCAAAAGGCAAAGCAGCAGTATACTGTGTTATTATAGGTTTCTCAAATTTCAATATTGAGAAGAAATTCATCTTCAGTTATGAACATGTTGATTCAGAACCTACAAGTAAAATAGTGAAAACAATAAATCCTTATTTAGTTGAGGGAAGGAATATTCTTATTAGTAGCAGAAGCAAACCTATAGCAACAAATTTAATAATGGTATTCGGAAACATGCCTGCAGATGGAGGTAGATTACTTTTCACCAGAGATGAGAAAAGAGAATTTATTAGAGAAGAACCTGGGTCTGAAAAATATTTTAAGAGATTAATAAGTGCTAAAGAATTTCTGAGAGGTATTGAAAGATGGTGTTTATGGCTAAAAGATGCTAATCCTGGAGAAATACGAAAAATGAACTTAGTAATGGAACGTATTAATGAGGTTCGGGAAATTAGAAAGAAATCATCTAGACCTCATTTAGCAGAAATTCCAAGCCTGTTTGCACAAATCACTCAACCAGAAGATGTTCCATATTTATTAATTCCTTGTCATTCTTCCGAAAGGAGAAATTACATTCCAATGGGATTTTTCACAGGAGAACAAATCTCTCATAATAGTTGTTTAATTATTCCAAATGCAGATTTATTTCATTTTGGAGTTTTACAGTCTAAAATGCATATGACCTGGGTAAAATACATTTGCGGACGACTTGAAAGTAGATATAGATATTCAAAAAACGTTGTTTATAATAACTACCCATGGACTAAGAATCCTAGCGAAAAGAACATTGCCAAGGTAAAAAAATGGTCTGAAGAAGTGTTGAAGATTCGAAAAGAATTTACAGATAGTAGTTTGGCAGATTTATATGATCCATCGACAATGCCTTCTGGATTAGTAAAGGCACATCATGAATTAGATAAAGCCGTTGACCTATGCTATCGCCCTCAATCTTTTCCAAATGAGAATAATAGAATAGAATACTTATTTAAACTATATGAGGAATATGTTTCCAGATAAACGGATTGATCATTTTTTTTTGGGATTAATAGAAGAAGAGATTAGGTTTATGGAGGGAAAGTGAATGGAAGAAAGACCACCATTAAATGAAAATATTATCAAAGGATTGATAAAGGCACGCTTTTTGATTCAACATGCGATTTCCCATTTGCATAAAGGGAGCGAACTTGATAATATGATTGTAATTCATGATCTTGATAATGCTGTTGAATATATGTTAAAAATTCTATGTGATTATTATAGTATTAATGAATTTAAAAACCAAAGCATTGATTCTCTTTCATTTCCTAAATTAATTTCAAAATTGCATAAGAGGCTGACAGAGAATAAGCGGGAGGGTATTTCCTATATTTCAGATTTGAAAAACCTGCATAAGATAAGGAATTTAGTCCAACATGCTGCGATTAATCCACAAACTGAAATTAACAAATATATTGAAAAGGTCGAATTATTCTTTACAAAAACACTAAAGAACCATTTTGATTTGAATGTTGATGAACTCTCCCTTACTAAATTGATTGACGATTCAAAGATTAGAGAATTAATGGAATCAGCTCAGAAATATACGATAGAGAATAAGTATTTGGAATCAGTTGTTGAAACGAGAAATGCATTTGAAAATGCTTACTATATGCAGATCATAAAATCTAACATTCATTTAAATAGTGTTCCAGTAATAATTAAGTTCAAAAAAGAAAATATATATGTTCAAAGTTTCTTCTCGAAGATTACAAATGATATAGAATTGCTTTCACTAAATATTAGACATGATAAATACTATCGTTTCAAAAGCTATTGCGAGCATATACCATCAGAGCATTGTAAGAATTGGCAAGGAAATAGTGTAATGCAAAGACCTTGGAATGAAGCAGATGCAAAATTTTGCTTCAATTTTGTATTTGAAACAATAATGATGTGGCAGAACAGAGTCTCTGATAAACTTTATGACATTTCTGAAAATCCACTTTTTAAAAAGTACTCATTTTTTGAATCAATTTCAGATATACCATTAGATTATTTTGAAGAAGGAAGCTGTTTATATGTAGATAATTCAACTGAGCTAGTGCATCTGTTTTACTGCGCCCGCCCAACTGTAGATAAATTGAAAGAATTGACGAAGATATCAACTCATACAAAAATAGAGAAACATTTTGAAGAAGGTAGGATTGAATCAAGAACCATTGAAAGAATAAAATTCATTGAAACGGACTTTTCACTTGTTACTAATGATCCTGAACGATGGAGAGTAATTCTTTGGTATGAAATGATACCATTCACTTCTAGATTTTTTGTGTACAAGAATGGGATTGAATCTGAAACTACGGTCTATTTAAATAAAGCCAGTAAGCAGGTGTTAGAAAAAGTGCTTTCATTTTATGATAATAATACTAATATTAGCAATGAGATTTTAAAAGTGAGAAAGATAAAAGGTAATATTGAATGTGTTAGCGATTTACAAGGAATCACAATAATTGATGATGATATTATTAATACTCTGTCAAAAAACACTTATATAGGTGGAAAGAATGAAAATCGCTAATTTTAGAGGGGCAAAGTGAATGACTCAAGGTTTTTTTGAATGCTGATTTTCAGAATTTATTGATTGAAATTTGAGAAAAGATGGGGAAGTGGAATAGAAAAGATGAATAAATTAATGCAAATATATGAACTTCCTATTCCAATATATAAAGAAATAACGGGAAATTTTGTTGTAATTTTCAAAAGAAAAGAAGTCGAAATTGGTGAGCAAGTTAGTGAGCAAGTAAGTGAGCAAGTAATTTCTATTTTAAAATTTTGTTATGTACCACATTCTAAAAGTGAAATATTGAAACATTTAAATTTATCAAATGTTTACCTAAATTATAAGAGAAAGATTTATCCTCTTATTAAGCAAGGACTTTTGAAAATGACCATTCCTGAAAAACCACGGAGTAGCAAGCAAAAATATGTTGTTACTGAAAAAGGAAAGCAGGGAACATAAAGAATACTATAAAGTTGGGGAAAGGAACATAAAGAAAGTTTTGAGTTTTGAGTCATTAGTTTTGGGCTGAAGAGGGAATTACGGATTAATAAGATTGCCACGTCGTTTCACTTCTCGCAATGACATAAAAGGTTACACTATTCACTTTTCACTCTTTACTATTCCCTTGTTTTTTTTGGTGTGTCCCGGATTCTTCCTTAAATAACGATAGACCTCCCGAGAACAGTATAGACAAGGCAATAAGAAAATAAAAGAATAAGGAAATACGGCAAGAAAAAAAAGTAGAAAAATTGTGAAAAATATGTTATACTAAAAATATGGAGGTGAAGATGAAAACATTTTTCAAAAAAGGTTGGAAGGTATTGATTCTTTGTATTATTGTGCTTTTTGTCATTCGGTTTTTTTATGAATATTTTAACCCGTATTCAAGGCAAAGTATTTCTCAAACAGTAATGATGTCAAGCAGTAGAGGGGTTTCAAAAAGAAATTTTGCAAGTGAAATACAGTTATATAAAGCAAAGATTACAACAGTTCAAAAAACTGTTCAAGTAGAACAAAAATATGAAAAGATAGCAGATGTTAGTTCAAAAACAAAATATTTCGATAATGATAAAAAGAAAATCTTCGCTTTGATCAAAGAGGATAAAGGAATAATTCAATTACAAAGAGAATCGGACAAAGATCAAAAGAAATTTTTATTTTTAAGTATAGGAATAAAACCCGACGGCTTCGATGCCTTTGTTGAAAAAATTAAAAAAATCGGGACGATAAAATCCGTTGAAATAAATAAAACTGATATGACAAATGAATTTCACAAGTTGATGTCCCAAAGAAAATCTCTTGAAAAAAAGTTAAATGAAATAACCAAGCTAAAAATCGAAAGGGGAAAGATCAGTGAAAAAATAAGTTTACAGGAAAAAATTTACCAGATAGAAAACCAACTCCAAAATTTCGGGTTGAAACTCGGGGATTTTGATTTTGAACATGAATTTTGTACTGTAAAATTTGCCCTTCAAGAGTATAAAGCATCATTTTTGTTGTTGTTTATATCAAGTATTTTTTTGGCGTTCAAATGGACATTAGTGACAACTATTGTTTCATTGGGAATTATTTTACTTGGTTCTCTGGTAATATTAGTAATTGTAACTATTCTAAATAAGTCGGGAGTATTAAAAATATAATTTTTTAAATGAAATGATGTAAAAAATATCTTGATAGATATATTATAATTATTCCAAATTTATTAATGAAAGAAGGACAAACATATTATTTCCCTGTGATTTTATTACCATTTATTACTTTTTAATCATTCAAATAATTTCGCAACTGTTGCTATTTAGCTCTTAGACCAATTATAATGTGAACTCACCGCCCCATTTCTTCATTTCTATTTCGTTTATACTTGACAAAATATAAAAAATGTGATATAGTTTCGTGTATAAAAGAAATATTGACGGAGGTTAATATGAAGGAGATTAAAAGAAATATTTATTTACAAAGAATAGAAAAATTTA
>JAUXGM010000032.1 GCA_030622125.1 bacterium
GGGACGGTGGTTGCAAAAGTTGCAAAATTATTTTAATAAATGACGAACATGTCATAAATTATTAAAAAACATAGTCAAACAGTCAAACGACTATTTGACTGAAAATACCGTCTTCAAGTATGAAATGATAGTCAAAGAATTTATAAAATGAGATTCCTACGGGAACAAGTTCCCTCTGAATGACGGGAATACTGGATTCCTGATCAGGTCAGGAATGACAATGCCAAGGGAAATTTGGAAAAAAATAAATGAGATTCCTACGCAATTTTCAATTGCTCTGAATGACAGTTGAATATAATGGACAATTAGAAAGCAGGTAAAGAAAGAAACTGCTGGATTCCACAGTCGCTGTGCTCCTTCTGAATGACAAGTAAAAAATGGGGACGGTGTTTCGGATACTTCGGATATAATGAAGAAAGTCAAAAAATGGATTCCACGCTTCGCTCTGAATGACAGAGAATGATAAGAAAAGATAGATTTTTCATTTTCTCTTAAAAAGCTTTTCAATATTTCCCTTTGTCCATTCGATGACGGTGGGTCTGCCGTGAGGACATTGATAAGGATTTTTACATTTTGATAAGGATTCAATAATTTCCTTAATAAGTTTAAAGGGTAGTTTTTGCCCTCCTTTTACTGCACTTTTACAGGCAAGCTGTTTGATCCAATCCATAAAATCATGTTTCTCTTTTACAAGATCACAAAGTATTCGGTCTATTTCTTCTTTTGTATGCCTCATATTGAGCCATGTCGGGATCGCTTCTATTTTATTTTCCTTGATAGCAAAACCAATATCCTCTAAAAATTCCAGCTGGTGGTTCTCAAGGGAAAATTGTAATTCAATGGGAAATAAAAGTTCCTGGGAAAGTTTTATCTTCTCATTGATATCTTCTTCTATCTTTTCAAAAATTACCCGTTCATCCGCCGCATGCTGATCTATTAAAAGCATCTTACTCTCACTTTTAAGAAGAATATAAGTTTGAAACAGTGTGCCAATATAAATATAATCTTTATCTCTAAATTTAATTTCGTTGTGCTCGGATATTCTGCCGGATAACGAGGCGGAATATTCTCCCTTTTCACTTTTTGTAAATTCAAAGTTTCCTTGCTTTCCTCTCTTTTTTATGTTAAGTTCAATCTGTTCTATCTTTACCTCTTCATCATTCCCTGAATTGTAAGAAAAAGCATCTGTATTACTTTGCAAACCATTAAATATCGCTTCAAAAACATTATTTCTTACCGTTGAAGGTGAAAGAAATTTTACCTCCGTTTTGCGAGGATGAACATTCACATCAAGAAATTCCGGTTCCATCTTTATTTCCAGAACACCCTCCGGAAATTGTCCTTTCATTAGAAATTGCCCGTATGGAGCAGTGAAGTAATAAATCAACTTGAAATCCTTTAAGAAACGGCCGTTTACGGATATATAGATCCTGCTTTTATTTTTTCTGTATGCAAACGGTCTGGAGATAATGCCGGATATCTTAAATCCGTCCTTCTCATAGTTTATTTCAATAAGTTCTTCCTTTTTGACGTCCTTATAGAGCATTATAAATCTATTTATTATCGGTGCGGAAACATAAGTCTTGATCTCTTTTCCGTTATGTAAGAGACGGAATTGAATAGTCGGATAAAAAAGAACAAAATTTTTTACAACATTCATTATTTCAAGATATTCAGCGTTTTCCGATTTCAAAAATTTTTTTCTTACGGGAATATTGGCAAAAAGGTTTTTAATCGTAATATTTGTACCAGTAGGTCCACCGCGTTGATATTCCTCTATTATGTTGCCTTTTTCAAGTTTCAGATAGTACCCCTCTTTGTTTTTTGCTACCTTGGAATAAATATCAATATCCGAAACAGAGGCAATACTCGGAAGAGCTTCTCCTCTAAAACCAAGGCTGTTGATCTTAAAAAGATCTTCGATCGTAGATATTTTGCTCGTTGCATATCTTTCAAATGCAAGCCTTAGATCGTCTTTCTCCATTCCGCTGCCGTTATCAATAATCCTTATCAAACGATCTCCGCCACCGGTAATTTCCAGAATGATAGAAGTTGCATCGGCATCGATGCTGTTTTCAATAAGTTCTTTTACAACGGATGCGGGTCTTTCAACTACCTCTCCGGCTGCTATTTTATTTATTAAATTCTTATCTAATTTCTTTATTTTCACATTATACCTAATAAATATTTTAAATTATCTTCTTTAAATTTGAATGTCAAACCGAATCGCATGTTAAAATCATTGATAATATTATCAAAGGTTAGATTCAATCCGACAGATTTAAAATAGCCGTTAAGTGTAGCTCTGAGATTTACACCGTCAAAACCTTTATTCCAATAGTAACTATCTATTTTAAAAGTGAAAAAATCTGTAAAATTAAGCCCAATGCCGAGATAGGGTGTTTCCTGCATAAAGCCGCCTGAAAAAACAAATTTCCTTGAAATCAAATTAAGATACCCATTTAATTTAGGCACTTGAACGCCGGCTTTTGTAAGTCCGATTGAATAGGATCGTGTTTTTCCAAAAAAAAGTTGGACATTTGCAGAACCTTCGATAATGGAAAGATCACTGTTTGATATAAGATCGGCATTCCACCAAAATTCAAGTTCATCAGCTCTTTTTATTGATTTTTCCACTCTTTCTGAAAGGGAATCTATCTTTTTATAAAGATTTTCGTCATAGATCAATTTACCGAGCGTTCCTTTTCCTTCTTTGATCTGCATAAGTGTAGGTATGGTATTGTCAAGAAGCGCATTAACCTTCTTTCCCGTCAGTGTGAGAGTTTTTATTGTCTCTTCATATTTTTTTTCATTTAAAAGATTATCTACTTTTTTCAGTGCTCTGTTAGCTGTTAGTGTAATCTCCTCTATTTGCCTTGACAGTTTTTTTAATGGAGTCATTATAATATTTGCCTTTGCAAACATATCATCCATATTTGTATTTAAATTGCTTAGTGAACTGTTAATGAGTGAAATGCTTTTTTCAAATTTACCCAATTTTACGGAAAATTCGTTCAGGTTATAGATAAGATCTCCAACGCTTACCGCATCCCTTCCTTGAAGCGGTATCTTTCGTGATTTATCATCATAGAAACCGGCATCGGGAAGACCCAGGGTTATTTCAATATAATTTTCTCCGATCACACCGATAGTATTGATATATATGACCGCTTTTTTATTAATTTTAATACCTTTTTGAATTTCAAGTATTATTCTTGGATGCTGATCTGCGATAAAGACCTTGCTTACCTCACCGATCCTCACACCGGATAATCTAACGGGAGCTCCCTTATTAAGGCCACCGACATAATTAAAATCAACGGTTACCTTATAGTTCCTTCTTTTTATCTGATAGTTGGATATGCTAATTATAAACCATACCGCTACAACAACTACTGCTGCTGTAAATATTCCGATCTTTACTTCTCTTCCCATTTTCCCTCCATTACGGTTTTTATTGGACCTGTAAGTTTCCCTTTTATAAATTGATCTACATAGGGGTTTTTACATTTCGCAACATCCTTCGTATCTTCAATGGCAACAAGTTTCCCATTATAAAGTAACCCGATCCTATCCGATATGGATAAGGATGTTTTAACATCATGACTAACAATTATTGATGTTATTTTTTTTGCTTTATTTAATTCATTTACTAATTTAGTAATTACGGAGGCGGTTATCGGATCTAAACCGGTTATCGGTTCATCGTAAAAGACAACTTCCGGATTCAAGGCAATCGTTCTTGCCAGAGCTACTCGTTTTTGCATTCCACCTGATAGTTCTGCGGGATAAAGAGACTCAATATCCTTTAATCCAACCTCTAAAAGCAGCTTTGCTACTCTTTCTTTCTTTTCATCAATGGTTATTTTTAGATGTTCATCCAATAAAAATGAAACATTTTCAAAAACAGTTAATGAATCAAAAAGAGCGCCGTTTTGAAATAACATACCCATTTTTTTTCGGATCTCGATCCACTCCCTATCGGATGAATTGGTTATATTTTTATCTTTAAAATAAATTTCTCCGCTGTCTGGACTTAATAATCCCAATATCAGCCTGACAAAAACGGATTTGCCTACACCCGATTGTCCCATAAGTGTAAATATTTCACCACGGTAAAAAGAAATCGATACATTATCAATCACCGTCATACCTTCAAATTTTTTGCATAAGTTCTCTACTCTAAGTATTTCTTCTACCATATTACAAGATTTAATACATAATCAGCGCCAAGTATCAGGATCATTGCGGTAACAACCGATTCCATAGTCGCTTTTCCCACACCTTTGCTGCCGCCCCTGACATTAAAGCCCTTCCAGCAGCCGACCAAGGCAATAATAATTCCAAAAATAAAACCTTTTAATGTAGAAGCAAAAAAATCCTTCATAACAAGATCTTTCAATGCATCCGATATGAAACTGCGCGGATTTAAATTCAGAACAAAACTCCCGACAAAATAACCTCCGTATAGTCCGACGAAATTTGCAAGGATCACGATTCCGAGCATTGCCAATGCCGTTGTGACCAATCTTGGTACGGAAAGGTATTGAATCGGATTAACACCTAAAATACTTAAAGCATCAATCTGATCGGTAACCTTCATCGTACCGATCTCTGCCGTTATTGCCGCACCAACCCTTCCCGCCATGACAAGTCCCGCCAAAACAGGAGCAAGTTCTCTAATTAAGGATAATCCTAATGATCCCGGACACACCGATTCCAAACTAAATTCTTTTAGGGAATAGTATAATTGAACAATAAATATCATCCCGATAAATGCCGATGTGATCAAAGCAACCGGTAATGTTTCGATTCCGATTTTTTCCATCTGTTCAACGAAGAGTTTTTTCCTAAAAGGTCGGCGAAATGTCCACTTGAAGGTTTCTAAAATAAATAGGCTGAAGTTTCCTATTTCCCTGAATAAAACTATAAAAAATTGATATATTAAATTAACAATTATCATCCATTTTTATGGATAAACTACCTTATCTCCTCAAATATAAAATCGGATTTTTTAAATAAGAAAGGAACCATACCGGTCGGACCGTTCCTATTTTTACTAACGGAAAAATTGATAGTTGTTTCCACTTTATTCAATACATATTCCTCATCAATGATATTTTTTTTGAAACCTTTTTCGGATAAGAACATTACAACATCCGCATCCTGCTCTAATGCTCCCGAGTCTCTGAGATCCGAAAGTTTTGGAGACTTATCTTTCTCTTCCCGCTGTTCAATATTTCTTGAAAGCTGTGAGAGGACAAAGAGTGCGACATTTTCCTCCATAGCTATCTCTTTCAACCCGCGGGAAATTTCAGTTACCTCTCTTAATTTAGTTTGATAAACAATTCTACCTTCAAGAGTTGTTGCAGGTTTAATGAATTGGAGATAATCAATAAATACAACATCAATATCTTTTTCCATTTTGTATTTTCTCGTCAAATTCTTGATGTTATTCATATCAAGATCTGTTTTGCTGTTATCAATGATATTTATTCTCTCTGCATAACTATCGATATTGTTTAAAGCGGTTTCAAAGAGCTCCCCTATATCCTGTCCCGGGTATTTTTCCTCAATAACATGCAGATCACCCAACATTACCTGACTGAATGGAATTTCAAGTGTCATTGATAAAAATCTACCGATAATTTGCTCTACCGGCTGTTCTAAGGAGAAGAAAAGTATTTTTCTTCCCTCGGATGCCATATTTTTTATTAAGTTTAGTGCAAAAGATGTTTTTCCAATAGATGGACGGGCAGCCAATATATTATAACTTCCAGGATATATTCCGCCACCTATGGTTTTGTCAAGCGTAGTAAATCCTGTTTTAATGAAATCCGGTTTATATGTTCCGTCAACGATTTTTGTTATAATATCTTTTTTAAATTCAAGAAGATTGTCTTCTAAATTAGATTGTTCCGCTACTACAAGGTTAACCTTTGAAATGATAGAAAAATTTTTATACATATCATCTATAATTGCATTTATTTCATTTTGCGCCAAAGCACTATGAATAATTTTTTCGCATCTGCTTATTATCATTCTGTATGTAAATTTTTCTTTAATGATTTTAATATATCCGTCTAAGGTATCAATAAATGCTCCTGCATTTATATAATCGGTCAGAAGTTTATCGCCGCCAATCTTGTCAAATAATTCCTTTTTAGTCAAATGTTCTTTTAGATTTAATGAATTTATTGACTTTTTCGCATTGTGAAGTTCAATAAAGCCTTTATAAATAATTCTATTTTGTTCAAAATAAAAAAAACTCTCATCGGTAAGTTTTGAATGAACCTCATTGAATATATCTCCATTTAAAAGAATTCCCGCTATAAGTCCTTTCTCGGCATCTTCGTTGTAGGGAACTTCTTTCAGTAGCTTGATCTTATTCGGATCCTTTTTCTTGATCTTCCGCCTCCTTTAAAATCTTTATCTTAATATCAACTTGTTTACCGTCCTTTAATTTTATCGCAGCAGTAAAATCGCCGGTTGTTTTGATATGTTCGGAAAGAACAATCTGATCTTTTTCAATAGACATTCCCTTTTCAACTAATTGCCGATAGATATCTTTTTCAGAAATGGAACCGTAAAGTTTATCTTCATCATGTATTTTTTTTGTAAATACGATTTCCATATCCTTTAATTCTTCGGTAAATTTTTCAATCTTTTGAATTTCTTTATCCTGCTTCTTTTGATAAGCGGTTTTTTCCATTTCAAGTCGCTTTATATTCCCTTTGCTATATGGTATCGCAATCTTTTGTGGAAGTAAAAAATTTCTTGCATAACCATCTTTTACATCAATAACACCACTTCTCTTTCCTAAATTTGGAAAATCCTTTAATAATATAACCTTCACTTTTTCATTCTCCTCTTGTGTGCTGTCGTATCAAAAGGCAATAAAGCCATTGTCCTTGCTCTTTTTATTGCTTTTGTTAACTGTCTTTGATGAAAAGCACAAGTAGATGTAACTCTTCTTGGTAGAATCCTTCCTTTTTCGGTAATAAAATCTCTCAAGGTTTCAGCATCTTTATAATCTATTTTTCTGATTCCTTTTTCACAAAATCGACATTTTTTTCTTTTGTTGAACATCTAATACTCCTCTACTCGTTCGTCCAAAGATCCGTAGTATCTTCTTCGTCTTTTTCTTTCTCATCACTTGTAATTTTTTTCTCGGTATCCGTTTCAATAGAATGTTTTTCATATCCGCCCGTAGAATTGTAATTACTATCGGTTTCCGCAGATCTTCCTCTACTGGTAATAAACGATACCTTCTCTGCTGTAACATCAAGAAAAGTTTTTGTAGTTCCATCATCCTGTGTCCATTGTTTTGAAGTTAATCTACCCTCGACGAAAATATTTGCACCTTTCTTTAAATAATTTACAATCTGCTCCGCTAATCTATTCCATGCAGCAACACGAATAAATAAGGTTTCCTCTTTTTTCACAGAGTTTTCACCATCACCTTTTGAATAATATACTCTGTTGATCGCAAGTGTAAAATTACAAACTTTACTGGTACCGACATCCTTTAATTCGGGATCAGCCGTAATGTTCCCAGCAAATAGAACCTTGTTTAAATAAAAAGCCATAACTCTCTCCTCTTATTCCTTTACTATTGGCATATACCTTAAAATTTTTTCATCATACTTAAAAGTTTCTAAAAGTATTTTATTGAAATTTGTCGGTACTTCATAATTAAAAATCAAATAATACCCCGAATTTTGTTTTTTTATCGGGTATGTAAGATTTCTCTTTTCCTGTTTAACCTTTTCAATCATATTGCCGTTATTATCTTTAACTAACTTTTCAATTGTCTTTACAAATTTGTTGACATCATCGTTGGTTAATGTAGGCAGCAATATAAACATTGTTTCGTATTTCTTCAACTTCATCAAATCCTCCTATTATATTGTTGAAAATATTTTTTTTGCAATATCGATCAATGTTGTCCAGATATAAGTTCTTGCTATAAGTGGAGCAAACACCAATGATATTATTGACATTAATTTTATTAGTATATTCAGAGATGGTCCCGATGTATCCTTAAATGGATCTCCAACGGTATCTCCGATAACAGCTGCTTTGTGAGCATCCGAACCCTTTCCTCCATAAGCACCCGCTTCAATTTTTTTCTTTGCATTGTCCCAAATCGCCCCGGAATTAGACATAAGGATCGCATTCAACACTCCTGAAACCGTGGCACCCGCAAGTAATCCGATAAGGGCTTTCGGTCCGAGTAAAAATCCAACCAAAATTGGTGTTAGAATAGCGGTCAAGGCAGGAGTGATCATTTTTTTTAACCCGTTATTCAACGCTATTTTTACACATTTATCACTATCCGGGTCTGCTGTCCCTTCCATTAATCCTTTGATCTCCTTAAATTGCCGCCGAACCTCCAATACCATTCTGTTCGCCGAAAAAGAAACGGCTTTTATTGTTAATGCAATAAAAATAAAAGGTAATAGTCCACCGATAAATAATCCTATTACTACCAATACGGAGTCAATAGTCGGATTGAATTGCCCTTTACTTATATTTGCCGTAATGGTTGCAGAAAAGGCATTTAATAATGCCAATGCAGTTAAAGCAGCAGATCCGATTGCAAAACCTTTTCCAATTGCTGCTGTGGTATTTCCAAGTGCGTCAAGTTTATCTGTTCTTTCCCTAACATCATTGCCGAAACCAGCCATTTCGGTAATACCACCTGCATTATCCGCAATAGGTCCATAAGCATCAACGGACATAATTATACCGACTATGGAAAGCATTCCCACTGCTGATATTGCAATACCGTATATTCCCATTGATAAATATGAGATCACTGTTGAGATCAGAATAATAACTATTGGCAGAAGAGTTGAAATGCTGCCGAAAGCGTATCCCGAAAGGATCGTTGTAGCGGGACCTGTTAATGAATCTTTTGCCACCTCATCAACCGGCTTTGAAGATGTATAATACTGTGTAACAAGTCCTATTAAAAGCCCCGTTACAAGTCCCGATAATACGGGACAAAAGACCTTAAATTCAGGAGCTATGAATTTTGCGGAGAAAAAAACACCGATAATATAAAAAAAACTGACCCCGTAAGTTGCAATATTCAGTGCTGATTTTGGTTCTTTTTTGGAAAATACTTTTACGAAAACAACACCTAAAAGTGAGAATAAAAGACCTATTCCGGCTATAAAAACGGGAAATATTACCCATCCGGAATTTTTCATCAGCAGTCCTATTGTAATGGTTGCAATAATAGATCCGACATAAGATTCAAAAAGATCGGCTCCCATTCCTGCAATATCTCCGACATTGTCCCCGACATTATCAGCTATAACCGCAGGATTTCTGGGGTCATCCTCAGGAATGGAAAGTTCTATTTTCCCAACAAGGTCAGCTCCTACATCGGCTGCTTTGGTATAAATACCGCCGCCAACCCTTGCAAAAAGTGCAATAGAAGATGCGCCCATTGCAAAACCGGTAATTATCTGTGCATCTCTTGTAAGAAGTAGAATTACCGCAAGACCGATTACGCCAAGCCCTGCAACAACGATTCCCATTACCGAACCACCTGTAAATGCAACTAAAAGTGCATTGGAAATTCCTTTTTTCGCTGCTTCCGCTGTTCTTACATTACTAAGAGTTGCAGCATTCATACCGATATAACCCGCCAACATGGAAAGTAGTCCACCACCGAGAAACGCAATAGCGGTTTTTATGTTTATCAATATAAATAAGAGGACGAAAACAATTATGATAAAAGCGGCAATAATGAAATATTCCTTTTTTAAAAATGTAAATGCACCGCTTCGTATCTTTTCGCTAATATCATAAGCTTTTTTGTCTTCTACCTTGATCTTTTTAATACTTAAAAAATTAATCAATGCAATGACCAAAGAAAAAAAACCAACAAACAGAACATATACCAATAAATTATTCATCTTGCCCTCGATTATATATAGTTTGTGCTGTGCTAAAATTCTTGCGGACAATAGCATATATTGCTTTTTTTGCAAGATTCAATCCCGTATCCAATTTTTTTTTCTCATCATCCGAAAAATCATTAAGGACATACTCTACTTTATCAATACCGGACGGCTTTGAGATGCCGATCCTAAGTCTAAAGAAATCATCGGTTTCAAGCGAATCAATGATCGATTCAATACCTTTATGACCGGCGGAACCTCCTTTATGCTTCAATTTTATTTCACCGATAGAAATATCCATATCATCGTAACAGACAATTATATCGGTTGATTTTTTTTTATATTTATTCAGTATGCAGCTCACTGCATTCCCGCTTAAATTCATATAGGTTTGAGGTTTGATAAATTTATCTACTCCATTATTGCCATTATAAATATAACTACGGCAGGCACTTATTCTATGCGAATTTTTTCTTACCATTCGATCAATAAGCATAAAACCAACATTATGCCGGTTATTTTTATAGGATAAATCAGGATTTCCGAGACCGACTACAAACATTATTTTTTTGTATCTTCTTCCGGGGATGCCTCTTCACCTTCACCGGGTTCTTCTATTAATCCTTCTTCTTCCTCCTCGGTTTTCTCTGCTTTGAGAGATGACGGCACCCCTATGTGAACAATTGTTTCATCTTGCGAGGAAAGTATGTCATATTTATTATCAAAGGGAATATCTTTTACCTTTATATAATCATTAACATCAAGATTGGTAATATCAACTGAAAAATGTTCCGGAATATCCACAGGCAAACATTTTATTAAAAGTTCCTTTGTAATATGTTCTATTACTCCGCCTGTTTTCGCTCCCACAGATTCACCTAAAAGAACAATCGGTATTTTAACTTCAAGCTTTTGCCCTCTTTTAATGGCATAAAGATCTAAATGTATAACTGCATTTTTATAGGTGTTATAGATAACTTCTTTGATTAGAGCTTCATAAGTTTTTCCACCCAATTTTAAATTAAAAATAGTACTTTCCCATTCAAGCTTCGTAATGATCCTATTGATATCTTTTTCATCAAAAGAAACCGAGATCGGTTTTTCAATTTCCTGCCCATAAAATATTCCCGGGATCCTGCCTTCTTTTCGCATTCTTTTAGCATATCTTTTGCCGATATCTTTTCTAATTTTTCCTTCTATCTCTTTTGCTATCATCTTTTACTCCTTAAATTAAATAAACAATGAACTCACGGATTCGTTCCTATGAATTCTTAAAATTGCTTCACCTATCAATGGTGCAACATCAAATATTTTCACCTTATCACAAATTTCTTTTTGGGCAATAGAGTTTGTTATTGCCACTTCCTTGATCTTACTTTTTCCCAAACGATTTTGTGCATTTTTTGAAAATACCCCATGAACACCTACAACCCGTACCTCTTTTGCTCCATTTGCAATAAGTGCATTAGCAGCATTTATAACCGTTCCGCAGGTATCCAAAATATCGTCATAAAGCACAATGCTTTTACCTTTTACATTCCCAATAATATTTACTACCTCGGATTTATTCGGTACCTGTCTTCTTTTATCTATTATAACTATTCGTTTTCTCATTCTTTTTGCTACCGCCCGTGTTCTTGCAACACCACCTATATCGGGCGAGGCAAAAAGATCGAATCTTATTTTTTTTAAATATTCTTCTATAAAGACCGGAACGGCATATAGATGATCAACCGGAATATTGAAAAAACCCTGTATCTGATCAATATGAAGATCCATGGTCAATACCCTACTTGCACCAGCCGAAGAAATTAGATCCGCAACCAATTTAGCGGTAATTGGAACTCTTGGTTTGTCTTTACGATCCTGTCTCGCATATCCGTAGTATGGTAAAACAGCGGTGATCCTACCTGCCGATGCTCGTTTTAAAGCGTCAATGCCGATTAAAAGTTCCATTAGATTGGTATTTACATCGGGAGATGTCGGTTGAATAACAAAGCAATCCCGTCCTCGTACATTTTTTTTAATTTGAACGAATATTTCACCGTCTGCAAAATAATTAACATCCATTGGGGACAACTCTATTTTTAGATATGATGCGATACTCTTTGCCAACGGTATATTAGAGTTGCCGCTGAATATTCTCAATTCGTCATTTTTGCACATAATTTTCAATCCTTTTTAATTCTTCCGGAGTATTGACACCTAAAAGTTCCCAATAATTTTTAAAAAGGTATCCGACTACTTTCTTGCTCTTTTCATTTAAGATCTCCACCAAGGTTGTAAGATAGTATTCTCCCTGTGCATTATTATTAGAGATTGCATTAAGGTTTTCATTTAATATTTGACCTTTTGTCAAATAAACACCACCGTTTATCATATCAATATTCTTTTCTTTTTCAGTCGCATCTTTTTCTTCTACGATCTTTACAATTTCCTCGTTGTCCATTATAATTCTTCCATATCCCGTCGGATCATCTATCCGTATGATCCCTATCGTAAGGACACCCGAATTGAATAGATGAAATTCGTACATTCCCTTCAAACTATCCATTGTCAAAAGCGGAACATCTCCATTCAGAATAAATATATCATCATCATCGTTGATATATAAAAGAGCACTTTTAACCGCATCAGCGGTACCAAGCTGTTTTTTCTGGACAACATAACTCAAATTATCATATTCGCTATTCAGGATGGCTTTTACAAGTTCTCCCTTAAAGCCTAAAACAATAATTATTTCATCAAAATAGCTGCTCACAGAACTCAATAGAATCTTTATTAACGGTTTATTCCTAATAGAATATAAAACCTTTGGGAGCTTTCCTCCCATTCTTTTTCCTAAGCCTGCTGCTAAAACTATTGCTTTTTTCATATACAAATTTTGGCTGGGGTGGAAGGATTCGAACCTCCGAATAGCGGTACCAAAAACCGCTGCCTTGCCACTTGGCGACACCCCAGCAATTTGGTATCAATTATATTAAACGGTAATTGTATCTCGGACTTCGGTTTAAAAAATACCGCTGCTCCGCTACCGCTTAAAAGTGCAAACTCACTTTTCAATTTTATCATTTCATAGATTGCTTTTAGATCCTTATTCAGACAAAAAAAAGCCGGTTCAAGATCATTAAAAAGCAGATCATTTAATTCAGTAAATAAACATTTCTTTACCGAATGCAATATTTTACTAATTTTTTTAGAATTTGTCAAATTTACTTTAGCCTGTTCATCAAATATTTCATATACTTCTTTCGTTGATGTATCCTTATTCGGAAAGAATATCTTTATTTTTTTCTCGCATTTTAGATCTATCGGAAAGATTATATTCTGAACTCCCATAATCCGAGCAGCATTCTGTGGGATTAAAAAGAATGTAACATCTTTTCCAATCTCATGGCCGAATCTTAACATGTTCATAAGATCTGCAAAGATATTGTACCTGTTCTGTAGAAAAATAATGAATGCCGCCGCATTACTCGATCCGCCACCCAAGCCGGCACCAACGGGAATCCGCTTTTCAATCTTTATATGGAAGTTCGGAAGTTTTTTGATGGTATTTATTCTTTTAAAAACCCGAAAAAGGATATTTGAGGAATCAACCGGTACTTTATATTTACCTGCTGCTCTTATTTCAAAGGTCTCCGCCTCTTTAACGGTGATCGTATCATGAAGAACGATCTTATGAAAAAGTGAATCTATTTCATGGAAATTCCCCGTTTTTTTAATAACAGATAGATAGAGATTTATTTTAGCGTAAGACCTTAATTTCCATTCATTCATTCCCTTCCCTTTACAATTTTTGCTCCTAATTTCCGTAATCGTTTATCAATTGCTTCGTATCCTCTCTCTATGTGATAGATCCGTCTCAGGGTTGTTTCTCCTTCCGCTGCAAGTGCAGCGATTAAAAGAGCAGCGCCTGCTCTAATATCCGAAGCCATAATATCGGCAGCGGTTAATTTATCTACACCGTCAATAAAGATCGCCCTATCGTCCTTTTTTATTTTTGCACCCATTCTTTCAATTTCCGAAACCCACATGAATCTATTTTCAAAGATGGTTTCCATAATGATGGAATTTCCTTTTGTAATTGTAAGTAAGGCACCGATGATCGGCTGAAGATCGGTAGGAAAACCTGGATAAACCATTGTTTTAATATCAACATTGCCAACAAGTTCATCTACTGAAAAATGGTAAATGTTATTTCTCAGATAGACATTACAGCCTATTTCCTCAAGTTTTTCTCTAAAAGACGAGATATAATCGGGGGCATTCCAGATAAGATCGACACTTCCCATTGTTGCAAGAGCAGCAGCACCTATCGTCCCAAGTTCAATTCTATCAGGAATAATCGTGTATTCAATCGGTTCTAATTTCTTAACACCCCGTATTACAACCATTTTCGGTAGGATCTTTATATTTGCGCCTGATTTTTGTAAAAAATTAATGAGATCAAGAACTTCGGGTTCGCCAGCATAATTTTTTATAATGGTTTCTCCCTTTGCGAGAACTGCTGCCATTATTAAATTACAGGTAGCTCCAACGGAAGGAAAGTCCAATATTAATTCCGTCCCATTCAGCTTTGGACATTCGGCAATGATATTTCCTTCGGTTATCTTTATACTGCTGCCCATTTTTTCAAATCCGTTAAGATGAATATCGATGGGTCTAACTCCGAGTAAACAACCGCCGGGGAAGGAAACCTCTGCGATCCCCCTTGTAGCAAGCAGGGGACCCATTACATAAATAGAAGCTCTCATTGTCTTAATAAGCTCATAAGGTGCGGTGTGATTGCTGATACAGGATGGGTCCAGGATCAAGGTATGCCCCGTCATTTTCGCCTTGACTCCTAACATTTCCAAAAGACGGATCATTGTCCGAGTATCACGAAGATCGGGAATGTTGTGCAAAGTAATTGGTTCTTTAAATAGTATTGACGCTGCCATTATCGGAAGTGCCGCATTTTTTGCACCGTTTATTTTTAAAGTACCGTTTAAGGGAATGTTCCCTTCTACCTTAAAAAAATCCATCAGTTTCTTTTTTCTGCGATCAAAATTCGTGGTTTATTGTTCATATCATTGATAACTTCGGAAGAAAAATACCTTGACGCAAATTTTTCCGCCTCTCTTTTTTGTTCCTCTCCGATCTCCATAATAAGAATGCCGTTGTACAGCAGTAGCCCATTGGCAATTCTGATTATCTTTTTAATGAAATCAAGTCCATCCTCTCCTGCTGCCAAAGCATCTCGTGGTTCGAACTTTGATATTTCGGGCATTAGATCATTTATTTTATCATTTGGAATATATGGAGGATTACTAACTATCACATCAACATAATTAGTGGATTGTTTAAGTTCATTATAATCATCAAATATCGATCTTTTAAAAAAATGAATCTTGTTCATTACGCCGTTGTTTTCTGCGTTCTCTTTGGCAATGGCAAGCGCATTTTCATTGTTATCCATTGCGTATAGTTCAACGATATTTGAATTTTTAGCAATAGAGATAGCAATATTCCCGCTCCCTGTTCCGATATCAAGTATTTTCATTGTTTTATCAAATTGATCATTTATATGATCTAAGGCTATTTCAACCAATTGTTCGGTTTCCGGTCTTGGGATCAGAACGGATTCATCAACCTTGAATCTCAAGCCGTAAAAATCAGTGTATCCGAGTATATACTGGAGGGGTTTTCTTCTTGAACGTTCTTTTATCATATTCTTATAAACATCTACTTTTTCCTGCGGGATAATATTTTCATTTTTTATGTAAAGTTGTAGTCTGGATTTTCTAATCACGATTCCAAGAAATATTTCCGCCTCAAATTTGCTGTTTTCTATTCCCGCCTCTTTTAAGGTAAGGTCTCCATACCTAATAAGATCTAAAACTTTATTTTTCATTTTTTCCCTATATGTTCCAACTGTTGTAAATTATCAGCGTATCTTAATTTTTCTATTATTTCCTCAATATCACCGTTCATTATGAATTCCAATTTATATAATGTGAGTTTGATCCTATGATCGGTTACCCTGTTTTGCGGGAAATTATAGGTTCGTATCTTTTCCGATCTGTCCCCTGAGCCGATCATTGATTTTCTCATGGAATCCCTTTTTGTCTCTTCTTTCTGTCTTTCAACATCGTAAAGTTTTGTGCGAAGGATCAGCATAGCCTTAATTTTATTTTGCAGCTGCGATTTTTCATCCTGACAGGTGATTACTATTCCCGATGCAACATGAGTGATCCTAACTGCGGAGTCGGTTGTATTCACACTCTGTCCTCCTGGACCCGATGAACGGTAAACATCTACTCTGATATCCTCCGGATTTATAACAACCTCGACATCCTCCGCTTCCGGTAAAACAGCAATTGTTACTGCCGAGGTATGTAAACGACCCTGTGATTCTGTTTGTGGAATTCGTTGAACCCTGTGAACTCCACTTTCATATTTCAAAAAATTATAAGCATTAGTGCCGGAAATTCTAAGTATTACATCTTTGAATCCACCCATTCCTGTTGGGGTAAAATTTAATGTTTCAACCTTCCATTTCCTATACTCGGCAAATTTTGAATACATCCGAAAAAGATCCGCCGCAAAAAGAGCTGCTTCATCTCCTCCGGTACCGGCACGGATCTCCATAATAACATTTCGTTCATCCTCCTTGGTAGCGGGGATCAGTTTGCTTATTAATTTAAATTCGATCTCTCTAAGTTTCTCTTTCAAGGAGGGAAGTTCTTCTTTACATATCTCCATTAGTTCTTGTTCTTCTCCATTATTTAATATTTCATTGTCCTCTTTGATCGTTTTTTCCAATTTTAAATATTCTTTTGACGGTTCATCAATATCCTTTAAAAAACTGTATCTTTTAGACAGAATTATATATTCTTTTTGCTGCAATTTTTCCGGATGTGATATTTTTTTCTCAATTTCTGTTAACTCTTCTCTAAAATTTGAAATAACTTTCCCTAAATCCACTACTTATTTTATCTTATATTTCTTTTTGAATTTTTCCATTCTTCCGGCAGTATCAATATATTTTTGCTGTCCCGTAAAGAATGGATGACATGCAGAACAGATCTCTACATGTAATTCCTTCTTTGTAGCTTTGGTCTCAAATGTATTTCCACATGCACAAGTTACTGTGCACTCAACATATTTAGGATGAATGTCTTTTTTCATCTTTTCCTCCGTAATCACTTTAATTTTTTAGTTTATCATATTTTTATAAAAAAATCAATTTTTTTTAATATTTTTTTTAACTAACCTCTAACCTCTGTATTTTCCTTATTCCCTTGTCTATATCGTTTTCGGGTGGTTTATCGTTATCTAATGAAGAGTCCGGGACACAGTCATTCTATTCCCTTTGATTATATTGTTCTCGGGTGGTCTATCGTTATCTAATGAAGAGTCCGGGACACACCTCAACTTTA
>JAUXGM010000189.1 GCA_030622125.1 bacterium
CTTCCTTAGATAACGATATATCTCCCGAGAACAATATAGCCAAAGGAAATAGAATGACTGTGTCCCGGACTCTTCCCTAAATAGTTGAAATATTCTTAAAAAAAAGTAAAATACTTTTAGGAGGACAATTATGAAAAAAAGGTCTTTTATTATTTGTGTTGTGTTTTTTCTTTTTGCTTATGGTCTTAATTCCTGCGGATATACTTCAAATGAGCAAGATGAAAATAAGGTAAATTCACGGGCACCGGAAATTGAAAGAAACTTGCCAAATGAAGGTAGTGAAATAATCATAATCTCAAAAACCCCAATGGGAGTGTTAAAGACAATTGATGAGTTTGATGAGATAAATATTGCCTTTTCAGGTCCGGTTGTACCGCTGAAAAAGATAAAAAAAGGCAAAAAATCACTCATAACTATTGAACCGTATCTTAAAGGGGAAGGTTATTGGAAAACAACAAATGTATATGTCTATCGGATTGATAAAAAAGCGGATCATTCAACAAAATATACAATTAAGTTTCTTGGATATAAAGAGATTCCCGAGACATCCTGGACAGTGAGTACACCGGGAATTGAACTTAATAGATCCTTTCCTGATCATCACCGGCAACAAATGGGCTTAAAGCAAAAGATATACCTTGAGTTCTCGCTTCCCGTTGCTGTCCGGAAATTTAAGGAAAGTATCACTATTACTTGTAACGATAAAAAGATACCGTATAAGATCGGTTATCCCGATATTAAAAGGCTTAAAAAGCATTATGCGAATTGGATTGATCAAAATAGGTATTATCGTTCGTTTAGATCAAGAAGAGTTCCATATTTTTTGATGCAAAGGGATGTTGATAAAAAAACTATTCTTGAAATAACACCGTCGAAAAAGTATGATATTAACGGAAAAGTAAAGGTAAATATCAAATTGCCGAGGGAATATCAAAAAGATAAAAAAACGAGTGAAAGAGAAATTATCTTTTATCCTTATAAAAAATTTGAAGTAAAAGATCACGCATCATCAAGGTATCCCTCGGAATATATGTATATAACATTTTCAAACCTTATTCATTCTTATGATCTAAAAAAGCATTTGACCATATCGCCCGAAGTAAAATATCATTTAAGTAATTATCCTTACTATAATATTTCGCAAAGTGTTAATATACGAGGAGATTTCAAACCGGGAATTGTATATACTGTAACAATCTCAAAAGAACTTGAAGATATCTTTGGAAATAAGTTGGAGAAAAATTTTACTTTTAAATATTCCGTAAAAGATTACAGATCTGTATTCAATGTATTTGGAAATAATCCACTTGTATTAGAAAGTTATGTTTCGGATAATTTTCCGATGATGTTTCTCAATAATAATACGATCAAAGGGAAATGGCTTGAACTTAATTCTACGGATATTTCAAAGATATTCTTTTTCAACAGGTATTATTCATATTCACTTAAAAAATTCCTTGAATCAAAAAGAGAAAGGTCCTTTACATTGGAATTTGCACTTAAAAAGAATATAGAGACAATTAAAACATTGGATTTTAAGAAATTAAAGAAAAAGGGAATATTTATTCTTGATCTTCAGGGAAAAAGAAATAATTATACCAAACTTATAACAAGGACGGATATTGGGCTTCTTTCTTCATATTCCAATAGGAAATTATATCTCTATGCTTTTGATCTGAGAACGGGTAGCCCGGCAACAGATATACCGATAAAATTAATAGGGATCAATAAAAATGAGAGGATTTTCAAAACAGATAAAACCGGTCTTATTACTTATGATGTTTTAAAACAGGGGAAAGGCATATTGCCTGCAAATCTGCTTGCGGTTTCATTATCATCAGCCCATCCCGGATTTTTATCGAAACAGTATTACAATAAGATCAAATTTAAGGATATCTATAGATGTAGGTATCTTCTCTATACGGATAAGAATCCCTATAATCGTGGAGAAGAAGTCAGGATCAAAGGTGTATTGAGAACACTTCTTTTTGGAAAAATGGAGATCCCGTCTGTTAAAAAAATTCGTATAGTCATTAAAGACAGCGGCAATAAAACCGTTAGAGATATAACATTAAAAAATAAAGATATTACCACTTACGGAACATTTTCAGCAAGTTTCAAGATACCAAAGGATGCGGTAACGGGACGGTATTATGTTAATGCTGTAATTGATGCAAATGGTGTAAAAAGAGAACAAGCTTATACCTATTTTCGTGTTGAGGAATATAAACCCACTAATTTCAGTATGACAGGAAAATTTAAAGAAGATAAAAGTTTGATAGGTAAGATATCACAATTGGATATATCTGCGAACTATCAAAATGGCATCCAGATGTCGGAAGCAAAGGGTGAAGTAAAATGGCAACTATCAAATTTTGCCTTTTATTCAAATAAATTTTCGGGATATCTGTTTTCATTCGAACCGAAATATGAAACAAAAGATATCGGTAAAGAGGAATTTACACTTGATGGCAACGGAAAAATAGTACTTAAAAAGCGGATTATCAAACCTATTGAACAGCCTGTTCGTCTTATCGGATATGTAACTATTCAAGACAGGGACAGAAAATCCGTTTCATCTACTTTTTCAAAACAAATATACGATAGGAAAAATTATATTGGTGTTAAAACAAATTTTTATAACTGGTATGCCGCAGAAGAACAGGAGATTGAAATAGTA
>JAUXGM010000060.1 GCA_030622125.1 bacterium
CCATAGGTATTCCTTTTAAGCCTTCTTCATCATAAATTTCTCGCATATCTTCTGCTGCCATAGGAACAAATAGCCTACCTATTTCTACTGGTATATCAACCTTACCGCCTCTTGCCTTTGAATATTCTATTTCAGAATTAAGTGCTCTTTCATCCCAATTGATCTTATTCATAATTTTTTTCTTCAACATTTTTTTTTCATTTAACTCGTATTTATATTTAATTATATAGCAAAGAATAAAAAAAATCAAATGCGATTTTTCATAGATAGTAATTCAAATTTTTTGTCTTGCGCATTTGCGCAATTGCGCAAATGCGTAAATGGTTACAAAAATGAGATTGCCACAGATTTTTAGAAATAACTTCCTGCAAGTATCTTTCAAAGATATTTTATTAGATTTTTTAATATTAATTGGTAACCTTCTTTAAAATTAAAATTTATTGTTGGATTTAAAATATTTTTCGTATCGTATATAAATTGTTTATCATTTAATTTTGTTTCTAAGTTTTTAATATATTCTTTTTTAGAAATGTTTACTTTTTGATTTTTTATATAAAATTGAAATGATTTTATAATTTTTTGTGAATTACATTTATAATTTTCTAATGAATACCATAAATCAAATAGATCTCTTCCCCTTTTTCTTTGATATAAAGCTCTCATTTTTGTACCCAATAGTTCATTTATTGAATACGTTTTAACCAATGTTCTCCCCTTGAACCAACGAGAATTCATTTTATATTCTATATTTTTTAAATCATAAATTGAAAAGTGTTCTCTTGTATTAATTTCTATTTTAAATTTTAAGGGAACAATAGGCGGAATTTCGGAAATAACTTTATAATAAAATGTAACCCTGCCTTTTGTTTGTTTATATTGTGGAATTCCTAAAATTGGCTCACAAACATTTCTTATTTCCGACATAATTTGCCCTATTGGTTTATTTTTTTTTTGAACTAAATCAATATCCTCAGAAAATCTTATGCTTTTATTATTAAAATATATTTTATATAATGCGGTTCCACCTCTTAATAATAAAGAAGAAGAAATTTTTTCATTTGAAAATAATTCAACCAATAAGCGACTTAATATTAAATCATGCTCAACTTGACTATCTAAAATCCAGGGGGCATAATTTCTCCATTCAGTAATATATGATCTTGGAATCATATGTTCTCCACCTCAATTTCATAATTTATAAGCACTTTCCATTGATTATCAATCTTGTCAAATTTTTTATTTTTATCTGGTACTAACAAAACGGGGTAGATTCTTTTTCCATTTAAAGCTTTTTTAAAAATAATTGCTTTTTTTTCTTTATTCAAAAATTGAAATACATAACCTAATCGTTGTATATAAACAGTTCTCATTTGATTTTTTGCTAATTCTAATAATTTATTATCATCTATTAAATCTTTTAGTTGCAATATTAAACTTACAGCTTGATTAATTCCACCTGATTGTTTTATATATTTTACCAAATCGAAACAGGTTAATTCAGGCGAAGAAACTTTAAGTATTCCTGTTTCACTTTTTTTACTTTCTAAATATTTTTCTTCCGGAAATTTCATTTTGGTAATAAAGTCAATTTGCAATTGCTTAACTTTAATTGGGCTCATTTGTTTATTTGTTATAACTTGAAAAATTTGTGGTTGTTGATGTGAAGCACCATAAACATTCGCTGCACTAATGAGCCCAACATAATATTGAAGTTTAAGATATTTCATCAAATCATCAATAAACCAAAATGGTGGTAAAATTCCTATCTTTTTATATTCAAGTGGTATGATTAAATAAAATTTTTTTCTTAATTTTAAAATGCGCCCTTTTTTTTCATATCTTTGTAAAGTTTTTTTTAAAGCACTTTCTGAAATATTAAGTTGTTTCCTTACAAGTTCTTTTGAAAATGTATAGATTCCATTTGATTGAAGGTCTTCTAAAAATTTTTTCATAATGTTTTATATTAGTAAGTGGACATTTTATGTCTACTTACTCATAATTTTACTTATTATAATATATTTATAATCTTATGTCAAGTTTTAGCTCCTTTTTTCAGGATATTTTTAAACTCCTCTTCATCTATGATCCTTAGATTTAGGGATATGGCTTTTTTAAGTTTACTGCCGGGTTTTTCGCCTGTCACAACAAAATCCACTTTTTTAGATACTGCCGATACAACCTTTCCGCCTCTCTCTTCAACTTCTTTCTTTGCCTGACTTCTACTTAAAGTTTCAAGTGTTCCGGTAAAGATAAAACTGTAGTCGGCAAGGGCAAGTTCTCTATCTTTTGATATAGTTAAATATGTAATATCTATTCCAACCTTCAAAAGATTATTGATCACTTCGATATTTTTTGAATTTGTTATATAGGAATGGATGAAATCCGCTGCAATTGGACCAATCCCATCTATATTCGCAAATTCCTCTTTTTCTGTCTTCAAGAATATTTCTAATGTGGGAAAATATCTTGCGAGAAGTTTTGCTGTAACCCCACCAACCCCTCTTATGCCAAGCGATACAAGGAAATGGTAAAAAGAAATATGCTTTGAATTTTCTATACTTTTTATAAGATTCTCATAAGATCTTTCTCCAAAGCCATCCCATTTTATGATCTCGGGATGTTCATTCAATTTGAAAATATCGGGAATACTTTTAATGATCCCGCTTTCAATAAATTTTTTAATCTGTTTTGGACCCAATCCATCTATATCAAAGCCTTCTTTTCCTACAAAATGAGTGACCGCTTCAAATATTTGAGTCGGACATTCTATATTGATACATCGTATAATAGGAGAGTCGGGTTCCTTAAAAAGTTTAGTTCCGCAAGCTGGACAGGTATCGGGGAATTTAATTTTCTCTTCACCGGAATGTTCAAGTACCTTGATCACCTGCGGAATAACATCCCCCGCTCTCTTAACGAGAACCGTATCACCTTTTGCGATCTTAAATGAATTAAATATCTCATAGTTATGTAAGGATGCCCGAGTTATTGTTGCACCGGATATCTCAACCGGTTTAAGTACGGCAACAGGTGTAACCGCACCGGTTCTTCCTATTGAAAATTCAACATCAATTATTTGGGTCGAAGATTCTCTTGCCTTAAATTTTAGGGCAATTGCCCAACGCGGGTTGTGTGAAACCGCTCCTAATCTTTTTTGATACTCCTTCGAGTTAACCTTTACAACAACTCCATCTATTTCAAATTCAAAATCAGCCCTTTTCATCTCACAACGATTAAATACTGAAAATGTATTATTGATCCCGATCGTAAGTAACGGGTCTTTTGATGTTCTGAAATTGAGTTTGCGTAAAAGTTCTATGGTGGTCATTTGTTCTTTTACTTCATAATTTTCAATCTCATAAGCAATAAAGTAAAGCCTTCTTGATGCTGTGATCTTTGGATCTAATTGTCTTATTGAACCTGCTGCTGCATTTCTTGGATTTGCAAAAAGGGACTCATTTTTTTTACGATTCTCTTCATTCAATTTTTCAAAATCATCCTTTTTCATTAAGATCTCACCGCGAATAGAGATTGAGATATTTTCTTTTAATCTTAACGGAATACTCTGTATTGTCTTTGCATTTTCAGTTATGTCCTCACCTTTAAGCCCATTCCCTCTTGTCCCCGCACCTATTAAATATCCATTTTTATAAATAAGTTCACACGATAACCCATCATATTTCGGCTCAACATAATATTCAAAATCATGCTCTATCGGATTGTTTAGAAATCTGTTTATTCTCTCCTGAAATGTCTTTAATTCCTCAATCGTGTATGCTTTTTGCATACTCAGCATAGGCGGATCATGTGAAAATCCCTTGAATTCCTTCAATGGCTCTGCTCCAACCCGGACGGTCGGGGAATCATCCCGTTTAAATTGTGGAAATTCACTCTCATGTTTTAAGAGTTCATCAAACAACTGATCGTATTCGGCATCGGCAATCTTTGGATTATCCTTGACATAATACCAATAAGAATATTCATTCAAAAGCCTTACTAATTCATCAATTCTTTTTTTTGTTTCTTTGCTATTCATATTTCAAAAATGGAAGTCGCAATTTTATTTTTTTTCTTTATTCTTTTTAATTTTTTTGCAAAAATAGTTTCCGAAATCGTAAACCGATAGTCCAAATGTATAAACCGAGATCCCAGCTGTAACATCTCTACCTATTGCGAAATACCTTGCATTGTCTTTATCCCTTTGCTTTCCGTTTAGATCATAATCATCCTTATAATCACTGCTTACCTTGTTCATATATAAAGAAGAAGCAATAAAAGCTCCTGTCCATAGTAAGTTCTTTATTCCATCCTTTAAAAATTTCTTTTCGCCTCTCGGGGTTAATTTATTCCAATCTATCATTGTTTTTTCAAGAACAGGATGCCTTAGATCAACCTTCTGCTCCTTCATTATTTTTGGTCTTATATAAAATACAAGTTCAGTTGCATCATCGGTTTTTGTCTTCTGTGAAAAGAGATTCCCTATTATCGGGATATCTCCTAAAAATGGAACCTTATCCTTTGCATCCGATTCGGTTCTTTTGATAAGCCCTCCTATTACAATCATCTGCCCATCCTTTACACGAAGTGTGGTGCTTGCACTTTTCTGGCTTGTTGCAGCTTTTCCGGAACCGGATGTCTGAACAAAATCACTTACCTCAGGATTGAGTTCCAATATGATCTCATTATTTGCCGTTATCCACGGAGTTATCTTTAAAATTACACCTGTTTTTATCTTTTGAAGTGAGGTGAGAGGGGTTTCTACATTCCCAGTTGTTACCTCGTAATATTCATCCTGACCAATTGAAATCTCAGCGGGATAACCTGAAAGTGCCGATATATGCGGATTTGCAATTATCTTCGCCTTGTTCTCGTTTATTAAAAATCTTAAATTTGCCGTGAACTTACCCATATCCCAGGATTCCTCGTCAAAGGTTGCGGAGAAAAATCCTCCTTGCTGTGATGAAGTAGAACCAGGCTGCATCTGCCCATCGGTAAATTGATGGTATGAACCCGATACATTAAAATCCTGAATATTTTTATATCCTTTTTTATATTCAACTGTTATCACATCTATGGAAACGACAGGTGATTTGATATCAATATCTGAAATGTATTCCTTGACCTTATTTATTTCTTTCTGTGAACCCATTATTACAATCCCATTTACCTCTTTTACTACCTTTACATTAACATTTGGGGAAAAGGTCTTGACTATATCCGGTATATCATCTGCTTTAAGGTATTTAAGGGAGAGCAATTCACTTGTTGATAATATTGGTGCGGAAGGTGATTGTGTAGATGGATCGCCCACAAAATAGATGCCTTCCTTTGATTTCTTGATCGTGTATTTTGTGCCTCCGAGTATATAATTAAGTGCATCCTCAAAGGGAACTGCTGTTAAAGTTGCATCAATCGTTCCTATCAAATTCCCATAGACAACTATATCGATCTTTGATTGGTCTGCTACCTCTTTAAATACATCCTTGATATCGGCATTCTTTAAATCACAGGTAAGGGTTTTGCCGTCTGTTATTATTTGGAGGCGCCCACCCTGTCTTCTTGGAACGGAGATCAAATATACACTTCCTCTTTTTTTATATATATATCCATTGGGTTCAAGTATTGCCCGAAGTGCCTTTTCAAGTTCAAGATCCTTGATGTTTACATTTATATTACCCTTTACCGAGGCATCAGGGATGATATTTACACCGCTCTGTTGAGATATTAGTCGTAATACATCCCTTATATCCGTCTCTTTTGCCGTAATAGAGATTGCTGATATACTTAATTTTAAGATCATAAGTATTATCAAAGCAGATAGCAATTTTTTATTTCTCATAAAGAACTCCTTTTCTTAATATATTTATTTTAAGGTTTATTTTTTTAAAGTCAAGAAGAAGCTTGAAATAATTCTTTTTTTTCTCTAAGATTGTCATTTTTATCCCCGTCAGATATAATTTACCTTCTTTGAAAATTTTGTTCCCCTTAAAAAGATAACTTTTTGTATTATATAAAACAAGAATGTTTTCTCCATTTTTAATTATCTTACCTTCATTTAACATTTTTAGTAGATTTGTTATTTGTAAATCTTCTTCGGCTTTTATTTTCAGTCTATCCGTTGTTTTTGTAAATGATACCTTCACCGTATAAAATATTGAAAAAATAATGGCAAGAAGTGAAATTGCAATAAGTATCTCAATTAGTGTAAAGCCCTTTTTCAAAAAAATACCTCTTTATCTTATATCTTATTTTTAGCTTTTCAATCTCTCCCCTTATTTCGGTTGATATAAATCCTCTTTCAACTATTCTTGTTTCAACATCAAATCTTACTTGATATTTACCATATTTTTCATCTCCAAAATTTTTATAAAAATCCCTTTTTATCTTTATTTCTTCCATTTTGTTGGCAACCGATTGGACAAGCATAATCTTATATCGTTCCCTTTTCACCTTGTATTTTTCAGTGGTCATATACTTGAAAAAAGCCACCAATACTATCTCAATTACAAATAGTGCAATAAGAAGTTCAAGTAATACAAATCCCTTACATTTCATCTATTTTTCCTTCTATTCCAAAAAGAAATTTTTCCGCTATTTCATCCTCTCTTTTCAGCTTTAGATCCGATATTGTATGTTCCTCCTTGCCGCTTGTAAAATCATAAGAATAGACAGAACCCTTAATTTTTCCTTCTAATTCCGAGACACCGTAATTTATAACACTGCCTTCATAAATTACATCCTTACCTTTTTTAAAAAGTAGTTTTTTCCTCTCGGTAAAGTATTTTTTTTCTTCCGGCAGTATCAATATATTACCGTTAAAAAATGCTCTATCATAAAAATAAAGAGCTGCTTTCTCAATCTCTCTATCTTTTATACGTCCGATCAATAAGATATTTGTTCTATTTAAGATTGCTTCTTTCTCCTCTATGATTTTTTTGAATGCTACGATCTCACAATCTTCAATCTTGCTTTTATCTCCAATATATATCACAGGTGCTATAATGGTTGAATTTTCTATTACACAATTCTTCTTGATTATTATAGAGCCTTCCGATACGATATAACTATCCTTAACAATAGTATTTTCACCGAATACCACCTGTTTTTTATAAAAATCATACTTTTTATTTAAGATTATTTTTTCTTCTTTTGAGTCATAAGTTTTCATTGAAAGAAAACTTGTAAAATCATCATTTTCTTTTATATCATTGTAAAATTCTATTATCCGCTTGATATAAATCCCATCTATTTCAGGTAATCTATCGGAAGGGCTTCTGTTAATCAGGTCAATACCGGAATCATAATCTACATAACAATCTCTTTGTGTTGAAAGCCCACCTTCTATTTCCGTTTTGCCCCTTATATTTAACGGTTTCGTTTTATTTCCATAATAGATACCGTATTCAAATGGAAATTTCGTAAAGAATTTCTTTTTTATCGAACGATTTTTATACACGGTAGTTAGACCGATCATTCCACCTATTTGAGTTATTTCGGAATGGAATAAATCATCACTCGTATATTTTAAACTACTTTTTATCTCTATCCCTTTTTTGTATATATTCAAAAGAAGCTCTTCCTTTTGTGATTCTATCTTGCTTTTGACTTTATAAAATCTAAGATTTTTGTCCGTTAATCTTTGTTTGGAAGTAACAAAGCTATCTATTATTAAGATCAACGATGCAAGAAAAATAATAAATAACATTAAAAATATGTATGCCGACCCTCTCTTTTTACCAGATAGAGATTCTTTTTTTGATTCCATTATAACTCACAATTATCTTATTTTTCTTTATCTCTTCAACCTTCCATTTTCCAAGTACATCTCCTTTTTTTATTATCAAAGAAATATTGGTTTTGTTATTTCTAACCATTGCCGAGAACCTGTCTCCCTCATTTGTTATGGCAATCAAGGTATATTCAAAAGGGGGAATTTCCGTTATCTTCTGATCTTTTATGAGCTTTTCGGGACAGTTGAACGGATCTATTTTAATCTTATAATCATTTTTATTTAAACCATTATTTAGTTCCATTGCTTTCGGAAGGGCAAACACATTTTTTTTCATACTTTTTTTTAATGAGACATTTTTTATAACCGCAACTCCCTCATAAATGAAAAAGATAAGGGTGAGAATAAATAACAGAAGATAGAATTTACTTTTCATCTTTTAAGTTCACCCTTATTTCCAAATTCATCTTCAATGAATTTTTATCTTTTTCTACATAGATATTTTTGAGTTTGAGCAATTTACCAGAACCGGTAAATGCCTTCAATACCCCGAATAATTTTTTATAATTCCCTTTAATTTTCAGGTTGATTATTCCTTCTTTTTTGACTTCCTTTTGATTCATCTCCAATGGTTTTATATTAAGTTTACTTAGTATTTCCGTAATATAAATCAGTGCATCTACCGTTTTGGAAAATTTTAATGATCCCCTTAAAGTATTTGCATTATCATTATAAACATCTATCAGGTCTTTATATATCTTTAGATTACTAATTTCTGTCAACATCAAGGTTTTTCCCCCCAACTCCTTATTTACTCTTGTTTTTAGTTCGTTTAAATAGCCAATTCCTTTAAAGATAATGATTGTTAGAATCAGATTAACGATAATGAAAATATACAGCTTCTTATTTCTCATCTTTCTCTACCTGCACCAATTTCAATGAAAAATCTATAATTTTTTCTCCTCGTTTCATATTTTCAAGCTCTACCAATTTAAACGCATCCGTATTTTTGACTTTCACAAGATAGTTCGTAACATCTTTCATTTTCTCGGCAATGCCGGTAATATCATAGATATAATTATTTCTGAAATATTCAAGATGTATTGAGCTAAAATAGACCTTTCCATCTGTTAAATCCGATAATCTACATAAATTTTCCGAAAAATCCCTTGTTGCTCTGTTTCTCTTTTTTAGATCTATTATTTCCTTTTCCATTTTTTTCTTTTCATTTTTAAGGGTTATAACCTCATTGTATTTACTCTTTAATGAATCGGTCTCTTTTGATATACTTTTTAGATCATTAGAATATTTTACCACAAAAAAGGAAAGGATAATTAAAAGAATAATCTGAAAGATCAGTATCTTCATTAAATACGATGTGAAAAAAACCGATATCCCATTATTTATATTGCTCTTAATCTGGTTTTTTGACAAAAAATTCATCTGAAACATCTTTCCTTATCCTTTTTCTTTATTATATAATAATTTTACCAATAATTCAAACTTATTTTAAAGATTTGACTTTTGTTTCAATTTAGTTTATAATCAAATATAATAAGAAGGATAGATATGAAAAACAAAAAACTGAAAAATCCACCTTTATTAGAAGCAATTTTTGAGCTTAAATGGGAATTGAAAAAGAAAACTAAAAATTTAATCAAACCTAATTATCAAATTTTGCCTGGAATGCTCTACGATAAATTAAAAGATAAATATCCTGAATATGAAGAACTCCCTGCTAATAAAATTCCATCGGAAATTGCTCCTTATATTATTCAACACAGATTTAGGCAATCTCAAAATCAATGGCCACTATTCCAGCTCGGCTCAGGCATTTTAACTTTTAATGATACAAAACAATATACATGGAATAGTTTCAAAGATAACATCTCATATTTACTTGAAAATTTTTACGATTTGTATCCCGAAAAGGATAAATTAATTGTCAATAGTTTATTGTTACAATATATGAACGGAATTCCAATTGATAAAATAAAAAATAACAGTTTTGATTTTTTACATAAAAAAATGGGTATTAATATTGAATTGAAAAAAGAATTATTCGATAATTCGGGAATAAATTCAAATCCATTAGCGTTTGATTATAAATTTGTTTTCTTAGTAAATGAACCGGAGGGTGCTTTGCATTTGAGATTATCCTTGGGAAAAATAAAAAATATAGAAAATTTAATATGGGAACATAAATTTATCAGCCAAAATATTAAACTAATAAATTCGCCGGAAAATATATTAAAATGGTTGGAAAAATCTCATAATATTTTAGAAAAATGGTTTTTAGAATTAACAAAAGGTGATCTATATAGGAGTTTCCTATGAATAGTTCAGTAATAAACACTTATATTTATGAAAATAATAGTTCTGTTTTATTAAGCAAAAACCAATTTCCGAAATTTTTATCTAATTTTAGTAAATTCATATTCGAAAGTAATAGTGTGAATATAGATTACATGTCCCCAGATTTAGATGAAAAAAACAGTATACTTACTAATTTTGCAAATAAGGCTAACTTACTTAATATTTTAGAAAACTTATTACAAGAAGAGCTTTTCAAAGATATTAATAAAGAAAAATGTAAAGAAAATGTCATTAATCTTATAGAAACTGAAACAAACGGAAACTATAATTTTTTGGATTTTTCAACAATTAAAGAACGTTTAAGAAAAGTTTTAGCAGTAGAATTACTAAGTGGTTTAACCGCTGATTTTAGTAAAGAAGAAAGAAAGAAATTTAATAAGGCAATAAAACGACGACCTTTATTTAAATGAAATATCTTCTTGATACAAATATTATCTCAGAGATAATGAATAATCCTCGAAATAAATCTAAGGTAACTGGAATATACCAGAAAAAACTTATAAGAGGTGATGATATTTATATAAATGGTATTACATATTATGAAATAAAGAGAGGATTACTTTATCGGAAAGCAAAAAGAAAAATTAAAGCATTTGAAATAATATGTTCAATATTAGAATTAATATTTCTTGAAAAAAAAGAAGTATTTGATGCAGCAGCTGAAATTTATATAGAATTAAAAAGGAAAGGTAAATTTAAAAAAGATAATGATGCCGACATTTTGATTGCAGCCACTGCATTAGTTGACGATTTAACTTTAGTTACAGATAATGAAAAAGATTTTATGTATATAAATAAACTAAAATGGGAAAACTGGAAGAAATAATGTATGCAGTTTTTTGTTTTCCATCATCAACCAATCAAGCCCAATCCTCACCTCTCTTGTATCCGCTGATTTTATCTTTCTTACCTGATTTATCGCTTTTATGGTTTCAAGTATCGCCTTCTCATAATCTTCTTCCGTAACTATCGGATCTGGTATCCTTTCTATACATTTTATTGCATTTAATACAAAATGGTTTTCCTTTTCATCAACATTCAGATTATCAAGCATCTCTATAATATCGGATTTCAGGGTTTCGGGATCATACAAAATTGTTTCGGTAAACTCAAAGGGTTCTTCCTCCCACCAGATACCATTTGCAAGATATGAGACATTTGTTATAAAGGTAAAATTATTTCCTGTCTCCGGAAGTTTGGCAAATACATAGTAATTTTTTGTCTCCTCTTTTAATATAAGAGCATTCCAGTTTGCAATATTTGAGTCTATCTCGCCTGCGGGAATTATTTTTAATATTTCGCTACCTTCCGGCAATACCTCTTCAATCCTTGTATTAAGGTCAAAGACATTGGATTTCACAGATACCTTCAGGGTTACATATCCCTTTGGGGCTACATTTTCCTCTTCCGGTTTCACATATTCAATAGCATTAGATAAAATATCTTCTGAATTTTCAAGTGATTTTAATAAATCATAAGCAAAGTAAACCGCCTTCCCATTTCCGTAACTATTTCCAACAATAACAGGAGTGGAACCAACCGGAGTTCCTTGAACTCCGTTAGAGGCTGGAGGTTGGAGGTTAAAGGTTAGTCCAATACCGTCATTCAGAGCAGTCTCTCCGTCTGTCATTCTGAGGGACGAAGTCCCGAAGAATCCAGCATTTGTATTCTCTTTTCCGTCAATTTGAAGTTTGGAGTTTGAAGTTTCCCTTTCTTCTGGTAACTGGTGACTGGTGACTGGTGACCTGGTGACCTTTGCATTTTCTTTCAACCTTTCAACCTTTGAACCTTTGAACCTTTGAACTGTTTTTGCAATCACAAACCCACCCTCAAACAATCCATAAGAATCAATCCTATAGATTATACCCAATGTATTTAAGATACCTGCTGTCGTTATCGGTGAATCAATAAGATTTACCGTAAGGTTCTCTTCATCATATCTGCCATGATAACGGATACCAAAAACCTCGGGCTCATTACCTTCACCGAGAAAATGATAGTAATGTGAAGTAATAAGTCCTTTCCCCGAATAGACCTGTTCCCTTAATTCTTCTGATGTATGTCCTTCAAGATGTTTATCATTTCCAAGTATTATATACTCGTTATAGAGTCCGCTTCTCATGCCCGACACAAATTCACTGCTGCTTTCAACAATATCATAAAGCATAATGTTTTGAGAAACGAAAAATGAGGTTAATGGTTTGTAGTTTGAAGTTTGGGGTTTAGAGTTTGAAGTTTCTTCAGTCCTCACCTTGTACCTCGCACTCTGTACTTCTTTCTCTTCTCCTTGAATTTTTAGTTTTTCACTAACCTCCAGCCTCGAACCTCTAACCTCTGTTTTTGTGTTTACCCATACCAGTATCCTCGGCATTATAGAAACTTCCGCTGTTATATCATACGCCTTAACGAGTTCAACATCAA
>JAUXGM010000102.1 GCA_030622125.1 bacterium
GGTAGAAGATATCTCAATGGCATCAGGCGTATACATCTCATTGACATCAGTAAAACTGCTCCCTGAAACTGTTCCACCAATAGCATATATATAATTATTTACCCCTTCAACACACAGATAACTCCTTGCTGTCGGTATAGATGTCTTTACCTTCCATTTCTTTGTTATTGGATTGAATGATTCGACAAGGTCTGAGAAAGTACCATTCCAACCGCCAATAGAAAATATCCTTTCACCGATTTCTTCTCCGGCATGATAGCACCTTGAAGAGGTATTTGTATCTATCTTTTCCCATGTATCCGTTCCCGGATAATAGACATAAAAATCATCCCTTGAAGCAGATTCTGTATAACCGTTAAAGATATAAATATTTCCATTATAAACAGCAGAAGCCATACCTCTATTTTCTATTGGCATCGATGTTTTTATTTCCCATGTATTTGTCAGGGGATTATATGCTTCATTGGCATTCTCTCTTTTTGAAATACCCGGCTTTTGTCCTCCTACTACATATATAATCCCATCTACCTCCTCTGCAATTGCTAAATACCTACTTGTTGGCATTGGAGTTTTAAATGTCCACATATTACTTATGGGATTATATTCTTCTACTGATGAAATAGCAGATGTATCATTAACTCCACCAAAAACATAGATCTTTCCATTGTATGAGCAGGCAACAGGGGCATTTCTCGTATCATTCATTGAAGATTTTGTTTCCCATGTATTAGAATCGGTATCATAAATCTCTAAAATATCAAGAGTGTTACCTGAATTATTTCTTCCACCTGCAATATATATTTTATTTCCTATTACAGTACTTGCAGGACATGATCGTGGTGTTGGCATTGGTGCCTTTGTTTCCCATGAATCGGAAAAGGTGATAAGAATACCAATAAAAATAACTGCTAAAAAAAATACCTTCTTCATCTTTGCCTCCTATTATATTTTATTATATTAAAATTTGAAAAAGAAATCAAATTATCTTGAAAAAAACAATTAAATATAGTAAAATTAAAAATGAATTTTAAAGATGTTAATTGTCCCTTATGCAACAGCAACCAGAGGAAATTACTCTATAAAGGAAAATCCATTAAAAACATTTCTAAAGAAAATTTCAAATGCACCTCTGAAGATCTTGCTGTATATAACAATATTTATAAATGCAAGAATTGTGATATGATCTATCAATCACCCATTTTAGATTCAGATATCATCATTGATATGTACAGAAGCATTCGTGATCCGGAATATCTTGAAAAAGAAAAAGAAAGAAGCCGTACATTTGAAAATTATGTCGATCTTATTAAAAGATTTTTGAGAAAGGATTCAAAAATATTGGAGATTGGTTCTTATACCGGTGTTTTTCTTAAACTTATGAAAGATCAAAATTTTATGATAGAGGGACTTGAACTTTCTGATTGGGCACAGGGTATCTCTAAAAAAAATATTGATGTACCGATTTACAAAGAGGAATTAGGAGAATTTTGCAAAAAAAGGACAGAACTTTATGACGGGATATGCCTCTGGGATGTTATAGAACACTATGATAAGCCGCTCGATGAACTGCAATTTATGAACAAGATACTTAAAAAAAACGGCTATTTATTTCTATATACGGTAGATGCCGGAAGTTATATTTTCAAATTACTTGGAAACAAGTATCCTTTTTTAATGATAATGCACCTTGTCTATTTTTCAAGAAAAACCATAAGAAAGGCATTAGAAAAGAGAGGCTTTAAAGTTATTTTAATAAACCGGCATAAAAGATATATATCAAAAAAATATCTCTTCAATAGATTTGATATTATTTCCGGTAGGTTTTCATTTATCTTTAAAAAAATTGCTGCACTTTATTTTGATATTACGAAAAAAGAATTTATACCTATTGATTTTATGGGACTGATGGATGTTGTTGCAAAAAAAACATGAGATCATAAATAAAGGTGTCATACTAATTCCTACTTATAATGAAAGCGAAAACATAGAGAAACTAATACGGAAAATAAAGGCTATTATCCCACAGATAGCTATCTTTGTAATTGATGATAGCTCTCCTGATGGTACTGCAATGATTGTGAGAAATCTGGAAAATGAATTTGCTGATGTTAAACTTATCTTTAGAAAAGAAAAAAAAGGGCTTGGTGCAGCATATATTAATGGAATGACAGTCGCATTAAAAAATAATTTCGATTACATAATTATGATGGACAGTGATTTTTCGCATAATCCTTCTTATGTTCCAATAATGCTAAATAGTATGAAAAAGTTTGATGTGGTAATTGGTTCTCGCTATATAAAAGGTGGTTGTATAAAGAATTGGCCAATGCATAGAAAAATAATGAGTTTTATAGCAAATTTTATGATCAGGATACTTGTTGATTCAAAGATTAGAGATAGTACATCCGGATTTAGATGTATAAAAAGTGAAATTCTAAAAAAAATAGATTACTCTACAATACATTCTCAGGGATATTCTTTTTTGTATGAAATGCTCTGGCGGATTGAAAGACAAAAATTTAAGATATTGGAAATCCCCATCACTTTTGTTGATAGGAAGTTTGGACAGACAAAGATATCCCAAACAGAAATTTTCAAAGCCGCAAATACCTTAATTAAACTGATATTTAAATAGTGCCGGCATCTTATATCTTATTTTCATAATAATTATTGTTTCTCCAAAAGTATTTCCATAAAAAACATTTTATTTTAATAATAGAATTTCCCTATGTTTATTCCAATAAAATTCTAAAATATAATAAAAAAATTGATCAATATTTCGGGTAAATAAGATATAAGAGGCTGGTACTATTTTATTTTCGTCCCAGGTGCTTTTATCGGTACTCCTTTTTTACAAAGTGGGCATTCCGATGGTTTATAAACCGGAAAATCAAGTGTAATTAAACTTTTATATTCATAATTTTCAAATGGATTATCCTTACATCTTTTAATAATAGAGGTTACTCCGACAATATTTCCGCTCATTGATCTTACAAGTTCAATGACCTCCTTTACCGAACCACCCGTTGTAACGACATCTTCACAGACCAAAACATTTTCATCTTTTTTTATATGAAAATTTCTACGGAGCATCATCACACCGTTTTTCCTTTCTGCAAATATTGAACGAGCATTTAATACCTTTGCAAGTTCAAACGAAAGTATAACCGCTCCCATTGCAGGACCGATTACAAGGGCTATTTTTTTTTTCTTCCATTTTTTTCCAAGTTCTAATGCAATATCTTTGGCAATATTCGGATATTCGAACAGTTTCGCACATTGGATATAATTTTCAGAATGATTGCCTGATGCGAGAACAAAATGGCCGGTCAAAAAAGCATCCGTATTCTTTAAAATATTGATTATCTTATCTCTCTCCATTTTATCTCCTATTGACTTAAATTCTATCCTTGATTTTACTACTAATACCTTTTTTAGAGATGTTTTCTATATAGATATTTATAATTTTCCCGACAAAAATATCCGATTGTAAGTAGTTACCGGGAACCATTATATCAAAATGAGCCCCGCTATCACAGAAGAGCGCGAATGAGGTTATATTTTTTATCCTAACCTTTAATGTATCGCCGATTTTTAGATCTTCAATATTTTTAACCTCCGGGATAAAGGGTTCAAACTCTTTTTTAAGCCTAATATCCTCACCAAAATGCAGAATCACATTATGTATATATTCAACGGATTGTGGAGAAAATTCCTCTTTTAATTGTTTAATCTCAATTTTTTTAAATTTTTTTGATCTTAATATTGAATCAAAATCTCTTTCCTCAAGTTTTTCCATTTCTTCAACAATAGGTAAATATTCCTCAATGATCCCCGTATTTTCAATTAGATCATTACTCTCTTTGATCCTTAAGAATCCTTCCGCCTGTTCCCATATCTTTTCCCCGATCCCTTTAACTTTCAAGAGGCTTTTTTTATTGTCAAAGGGTTTATTTATACTTCTAAATTCAAAGATATTTTTTGCAATTTTTTCATTAAAACCTGAAACATAAGATAATAATTTTTCACTTGCTCGATTTAAATCAATGCCCACTTTATTTACCGCAAAATAAATACCTTCCTCAAGTTTTTTGTTCAACATTTTTTTATTAATATCGTATTGGTACTCGCCAACTCCAAGTGCCTGAATTGGGATCTTCACATATTCATTTAACGGATCAATAAATCGTCGTGCAATAGAAATGGCTCCTCTAACGGTAATATCATAATCGGAAAATTCCTTTCTTGCCTCTTCCGAGGCAGAGTATATCGATGCCCCATCTTCATTTACTAAAAAAACATTGATGCCGTTATTATGAAGCAACCAGAATAGATCTCCGGATCCGGTACCGTTTCCTACGGCAACAACATCAACATTATACTTTCCAATTAACTTTTTTATAATTTCTAAATTATTAGTTTTAAAAACACCATTTTCCAGGATATCGAAATAATTCTTTATAACAACATATTTATGACCCGTTCTTATTCCGGGATCAATTCCTAATATTATTTTGTAATTTTGCGGAGGCAGCATTAAAAGATCAATTACATTCCTTTTATAAACCTCAATAGAAAAAAGATCCGCTTTTTTCTTTAAGGAATCTCTTACCTCTCTTAAAAAAAATGGTAGTATTAGATCGGAGATCGCTCTTTTTATTGCATTTAAAATTATCTCATTTTTTCTATTTTTAAAAAAGTGTCGTAAGATGAAATCTTGTGCCCATTCCTCATTTATTAAAATAGACAAATTTAATATATTTACTTTTTCGCCTCTCAATATTGCATGGACCGCATAGGGTTTTAAATAGGTTATTTTTTTTACATAATCAAAGTACCTATCATATTTATAACCCTCTTCTTTCTTTCCCCTTTTGACCTTTGAAACCAATTTCCCATGTCTAAAAATGACATCCCTGAAGTACTTTTTTATATTTATGTCAAGGTATATTTCATCTGCCAAAATAATAGAAATCCCCTTGTAAAATTCCTCTTCATCTACTATTTTTGTATTGTTGTCTCTTTTAAAATCTATGGAGTACCCGTTTTTTACTTTTTGAGCAAATGGTTTTAGCCCCGCTTCAAAATATTTTTGAGCAAGGGTTTTTCTTTTTGGTTTATAAGGTTCATAGAAATCTTCTAATTGTTCTTTATTCATTATATCTGCAATGATCTTTTCCTTTTCATCATCATAACAATCTAATTTCTTCAGTTGATTTCTAATTGTATTTTTTCTTTCTTCCAATGTCTTATAATAGATATATAATTCCGAAATATCTTGAATTTGCAACTCATCAAGATTTCCTGTTTTTTCCTTTCTATATCTTGCGATAAATGGAATTGTATTTTTTCGTTCAAGTAATTCTATGGTATTTTTTACGCTGCCAAATGGAAGTTTTAGTTTCCCGGAAATTAATCCATTGATCATCCGGCGATCCATTTTATTAAGAGAAAAACCGCCATACAAAGACCGGCGGCAAGTGGAACCGTTAAAAACCAGGAAAGAAAAATTGTTCCAACCACTCTTAAATTAATGTTGCCTATTCCACGAGCAAGACCAACTCCTGTTACCGTTCCTACGGATATATGGGTCGATGAAAGCGGTAACCCGAGGCGAGAACCGAAAAGGACAGTTGTTGCTGCTGCAAACTCTGCTGCAAATCCTCTGGAAGGTGTTATCTCCGTTATTCTTTTTCCAATCGTCTCCATAACTTTATGTCCGAGTGTTGCAACCCCGACAACAATGCCGAAAGAACCAAGAAGAAGCAGCCATACCGGTATATCGGAAGTCAATTGAATATTTCCTGTTTTTATAACTACCAAGATAGCAGCAATCGGTCCGATAGCATTTGCAACATCATTTGCACCATGAGCGAAACATTCGTAAGATGCCGAAATTACCTGAAGTATTTTGGAAAAATTCTCAACATCATCTATCTGATTTTTTGTTGCTTTTTTCTTTTTCAAATAGAAAGATGCAACAATAAATCCTATTATCCCGATTAAAACGGAAATAATAAATGCCGGTAAAAATGAAAGATCCAGATGTAAATTTTTCAACCCTTTGTATATTATTGCCAACGAAAGAATAAAACCCATAACGAAAACAAAGTAGGGTGCTATTTTCTTAAAATCTTCAAAGGGATGTTCCTTATTAAATATGAGAAACTTATAGATGTTAAAGATAACAAAACTTATGCCTGCTCCGATAGCAGGTGAAAATATCCATGAAAGTGTTATTATTATTATGTAATTCCAGTGTATTGCTTGTGATCCGCCACCTATCAATCCAAAACCAAGTAGTGATCCAATAATTGCATGAGTAGTTGAAATGGGCATTTTTAAAAGTGTTGCCAATGTGATCCATAATCCGGCGGAGATAACAACAGCAAGCATTCCATAAGCAAAGATCATTGGCTTATCTTGAAAAAATTGAAAATCAATAATATTTCCTTTGATTGCTTTTACAACATGCCCACCGACTAAAAAAGCGCCTAAAAATTCAAAGATCGCAGCAATTATAATAGCATTCTTGTAGGAAATAGAACCGGCGGCAACCGATGTTCCCATATTGTTCCCGACATCATTCGCTCCAATGTTCCAGGCAATATAAAATCCGACTATTATCGTGATAATCAGCATATATTTATTTTGCGATCATTCTTTTTATCCGATCTGCACCATTTTCAAGATTATCCGTTATTCTATCTATTAAGGTAATAAGTTTGGATAAAAAAAATATCTTAACAGGAGAAAATTTATCTTCCATATTAAATATAAGTTTTCCAAATGAATGCGCCAGATCATCAACCTCTTTTTCATATTTTGCAACTGTTGCTACCTCTTTTGGGATCTTCTTTTTATACCGCGGCGCAAAATTCGCCCTTTGATATTGACAAAAACCCATTAGAAGCCTTTCATATTCCAATATTGCTTTTGTTGTAACTTCAAATATATTATCCAATATTTTTTCTAATTTCGGATCAAGTTTAAATAATTTAAAATCAAGGTATTTTATTACATCTTCCGCTGCATCCGCAATGCAATCCTGAGTTTTAACGAGAGAGAGAATATCCTCTTTTCTAATAGATGACATCAGACTTGATGTAATAATTTCATTGATCTGTTGTTTTATCTCATCTGCTCTATGTTCTGTCTCGTCGATCTGTTTAATAGATACTTCCTCCCCATCTTTCCATTTTCCATAATTTTTCGTACAAAGAAAATAGACTTCCTTTGTAACAATAAAATGGTCAACCAAAAGTCCCATCGGACTTTTTCTAAAAAGTTTAAAAAATCCCCACATATTAACTCCACTTTATATCAAATTCGGTAAGAGGATTTCCTATTGTAAGTGATTTCGGAATATCAATTTTAACATTTTTACAACCGCAAATCTCAAGTGCCCGTTCTATCCAACCGCCGATCCTCAGTTCAATTATTTTATCAAGTTCAGAAAATTCGATTATCTGTAAGGTAGTACTTCTTTTTGTTTCTCCGACAACTTTCATTGTACTTGGGGTATAAAAGGTCGGCAAAATTCTGCTTGCTCTTTTTATAATAAAATGTGGGCTGCCAAATTTTACAAATACCTTATAGACACCTTTAAGTGAATGATCGGCACTAAATCTTCCCGCTTCCCATGCTCCTTTTTTATCCCCATTGTAAAATAATTCACATACCTTCATTGTCGGTTCAGTTAATCCTTGTTCTAACGGGTACCATTCTGCTGTTAAAGCATTTTGCATAATATCACAGGATTTTTCAGAGAGTGAATTAAGCCACTCATTATAACGTTCCGGATAAAACTTTTTTACAAAAAGTGGCAACGATTCAATTGCCGTTCCTTTAACTTCCATAATACATTCTCCTAATTATATTTATAATAAATTATAACTTAAAAAAAATAAAAAAGCAAACGGAA
>JAUXGM010000162.1 GCA_030622125.1 bacterium
GCAACTTTCAGAAAAAGTCCTTCAAATATTTTAAAACATTGTGCCACTGACCTGCAAAAAAAATCAAAAAAAAGGTATAATTTAATATTAGAAGTTTTGATCAGTGTCAGATTGACCCCGTATCAACGGGGTAAACTCCATAAAATAAACTAAAAACTAAAACACGACAAAAATTTGACTTTATTGTCAAAATATATTAAAATAAATTATGATTAAATTAGGCAGAGCATTATTTAAGAGCAGAAGTTATACACCGATACCTATTATTCTTATCTATCCGTTCATAACAAAAATTACACTTGCTACACTTATTATTGGAGCAATCTTAACTTTATTCGGAGAAGTTATAAGAATATATTCGGTGTCGTTTATCGGATCTATTTCAAGAACAAGAGGAAATTCCACCGGAAAACTTGTTGAAGCGGGTCCTTATGCAGTAGTTAGAAATCCTCTCTACATTGGAAATTTCTTCATATTCTTTGGTTTTGTTTCATCGTCAAATAATCTTATTTACATCGGCATTTGCTTTTTATTGTTCATATTCCAATATTATTTCATTGTTCTCTATGAGCAGGATACATTACAAAAGAAATTCGGAGAGGTTTATGATAATTATAGGGTAAATGTTCATCCGTTTATTCCACGATTCAACAAATTATTTTCAAAGAATAATTATGAAAAAGTAGCATTAAGAAAAGGCTTAAGATCTGAAAAATGGACACTTATCACCGTATTGATCCTTATCCTGATTCCACTGATATTATTTTTATTCGGTGGTAATAAGATGAGTTTATGAGGGATGATCTATTAGGGGCACATGTCTCCACCTCCGGTGGTGTGGAAAAGGCACCCGAGCGGGGTTTTGAGATCGGCTGTAATGCGATTCAGATATTTTCAAAAAATCAAAGAATGTGGAAAAGTAAACCTTATATTGAAGGTACAGATAGGAAATTTAGGGAAAATTGTAAAAAATATAGGATAAAAAAGGTAATTATCCATACATCGTATCTCTTAAATCTTGCAACAATTGATCCGATTAAGAGAGAAAAAACAATCTCGGGACTCATTGATGAATTTGAACGAGGAGATTATTTAGATATTCCCTATCTCGTTATCCACCCGGGAAGTGCAATAGATACAACCGAAGAAAGAGGACTTTTTGAAATTGCTAAAAATGTTAATACGATCTTGAAAAAAAAGAGATACAAAATACGATTACTTTTTGAGACAACAGCAGGGCAGGGGAATAATTTAGGTTATAAATTCGAACATCTTTTTTACCTTCTCAAAAATATAAAAAATGATAATATCGGGATCTGTCTCGATACCTGCCACACCTTTGTCTCCGGGTATGATATAAGAACAAAAAAAACTTATGAAAGAACAATTTTTGCATTTGATGAAATAGTAGGGCTGAAAAATCTTTTTGCAATTCACCTTAACGATTCCAGAGCAAAACTCGGTTCAAGAATAGATAGACATGAAAATATCGGAGAGGGATACATTGGAAAAGAGGCTTTTTCATTTATTGTCAACGATGAAAGATTAAAAAATATACCGATGATCCTTGAAACGCCAAATGGGGATGAATGGTATAAAAAGAGCTTAAGATTATTAAGGGGAATGAAAAATGGCTGAAAAAAGAGATATCTGGTCTTCCAGAACAGCGTTCATTCTTGCAACGATCGGTTCTGCGGTCGGACTTGGGAATGTTTGGCGATTTCCGTACATTGCATATAAATATGGCGGCGGTGCATTCTTGATCCCGTTTTTTGTAGCAATATTTGTTGCCGGTATCCCGCTTTTGATACTTGAATATTATCTTGGTCAAAGCACTCAAAAAGGTGCACCGGAAGCACTTTCCAAAATAGGGAAAAATTGGGAAATATTGGGTTGGTTCGCAATATTTATCGGTTTTATCATTGTAACATACTATTCGGTAATTATGGGATGGGCATTTAGTTATATTGGAAAAACATTCTCTATAGGGAAGATATCTAATTTCGAAACATTTTTTAATAATGATTTTTTACATCTGTCAAAAGGAATTACAACAATCGGCGGCATAAATCTCCCTATTTTTATCGGGCTTGTTCTTACATGGATCTCAATGATCCTGATAATTTTTAAGGGGGCGAAATCGGTTGGAAAGGTAGTAATGATCACAGTTCCATTACCTTTTTTGATTTTAATTGCCTTTGCATTAAGAGGGATTACATTAGAAGGAGCAGCAAACGGATTAAATCTTTATCTTACGCCTGATTTCTCGGCACTATTAAAGGTTGATACCTGGCTCGCTGCATTTGGGCAGGTCTTTTTTTCCTTTTCCATTGGTTTCGGAGTTATGATCGCTTATGCCAGCTTTAAAAGAAAAAAAAGCGATATTATAAATAATGCCTTCATAACGGGATTGACCGATGGATTAACAGCATTTATTGCAGGTTTTGCGGTTTTTTCCGTACTTGGATATCTTGCTCTTTCAAAAGGACTTCCGGTTGGTGATGTTGTTAAATCAGGTCCGGGACTTGCATTTATAGTTTTTCCCCAAATCATAACAAAACTACCTTTTGCACAATTTTTCTTTTTCCTATTTTTTATTATGCTCCTAACGCTTGGCATTGACTCGGCATTCTCACTTGTAGAAGCATTTGTTACGGGAATTTCCGATAAATTGAAGTGGGCAAAGGTAACTATAATTACAATTTTTTCAGGAATCGGATTTGTTATGGGAATAATTTATACGACAGACGGCGGAATGTATTGGCTTGATGCGGTTGATTATTTCTTTTCCACTTATGGACTTGTTATCGTCGGACTTCTTGAAGCAGTTGCAATTGGGTGGTTCTATGATACCGAAAATGCAAGGAATTATATGAACGATGTATCCGATTTTAAAATTGGGAAATGGTGGAACTACATGGTTAAATTTGTAATTCCGGTGGTCCTGATCGTATTGCTTGCCGTAAATACCGTTAATCTTATAAAAAACGGTTATGGCGGATATCCGAGATACATCTTGATATTGACAGGACCGATATTCTTGATTTTAGGCGTAATATTTGCTATAATAATGAAAAGTATTAAAAGCAGTAGGTGAAGTTATGAATACAAGTGCAATTATTATGGGAATTTTAGGATTTATAGTCCTTGCAGGCGGACTTGCTATCTGCTTTAAATTTATTAAAAAAGGAGAAGATGATGAAAAAAAAGATCGGTAATTTATTGATAATTTCATTATTTATTATTGCATTAACTTATGTCGGTTGTAATTATGAGGCGAACACGACCTTTCCCGATACGACAAAAATATCATTTACTTATTTGGAAAATGACGGCAGTAATGATGGAACAATTACAAAAGAGAATACAATCGGAATTTCTATTGAGATCACGGACTGGAGTGAATCATATACGGTTTCATGGAGTGAAGAAGAGACAAGTTTCAATAGCAGCGGTAAAGCCATTACCTGGAAAGCACCAAAAGAAAAAGGAATATATCATTTCAATGTTCATGCTTATGATGGAAAAGAGACGATAACCGCCGTATGCAACATAACGGTAAAGAATAATTCACCCGTAATAGAGGATACTACATTCGATACGGTAACAAATATATTAAGCGTAACGGCATCCGATCCGGATACCGACCCGGAAACATTGTTAAATATAAATGTCAAAGCAGATTCCGGAACATTAACGCCGAGCAGTGATACCGTTACAAACTCGGGAACAAGAAATTTTGCCTGGGCACCGAACGGATGTCCTCTTGACAATACCGTAACACTAACGATAAATGTAGTGGATGATAATCCACAAACTACAACCGGGACAATTAGTTTTTTCTATCAGTAGATATGAAATTTTACGATCTGATCTCGTCATTTTTTTATAGTGGCAAGGTCAAATATGCACCGGGAACCTTTGCTTCTTTTTTAACCGCTATCATTATTTTTCTTATCTCTTATTTTTTCCCGCAGATAATTATATTTATTATCATAGGAATTTTTATCGTCATCATCGGAACAATTACATCCAATATTTCGGAGAAAAAATGCGGGGTAATTGACCCGGGCTGGATCGTCATAGATGAGGTTGCGGGGATGTTCATCTGTGTATTTTTTGTTCCGTTCTCCGATTATATTTTAATTGAAAGGATTGTTTTTATACTTATTGCATTCGGACTTTTTAGATTCTTTGATATCTTAAAACCATCTCCGATCAGACAGATACAAAAATTAAGGGGTGGTTTCGGGATAATGGCGGATGATATAGTTGCCGGCATTTTTTCAAACCTTGTTACAAGAGTCCTGTTTGCCTTTATTTTTAATAAAGTTGGTTAAAATTAACAGAGTCTTCCTCTGTCATTCTGAGGGAGCCCCGAATCAAAGCCTGTCCCGATGAAAATCGGGATACGGGGTAAACTGCACGACCGAAGAATCTATACTATTTCACCGCAGAGACGCAAAGAGCGCAAAGAAAGAAAAAACCAGAATTTAAGTAAGAATATTAACCACAGATTGGACAGATTTGACAGATTAAAATTATTAAAGTCAGAAAAAACTTTAGAATCTATCTTTAAATTTTCAGTTTAAGTGATTTTACTAAATCAC
>JAUXGM010000023.1 GCA_030622125.1 bacterium
AAGATTTAATGAAAAGTGATTTAGTAAAATCACTTAAACTGAAAATTTAAAAGACTTTGGAATCCGTATAATCCGTTAAATCCGTGGTTAAGAAAATCTTATTTCGCAAAAAACTAAAAGTAACAGAAATTTGATAAAAACTAAAAAATATGTTATATTTATAATAGCCGACTGGTCGGTCATAAGGAAGCGCATATTTGGAGGATGGCTATGCGAAAAAAAATCTTACTAAAAATTGCCGATTTAGCAGCCGGTAAGCCGGGGTTGCTGTTTATTATTGTAATTCTAATTACTATAATTGCAGCAGGTATTTCCAGTAGGTTGAAACTAACCATGCATTTTAAAAACCTTATGCCGCAAAATGAACCAATCGTGCAAGAATTTAATCAGATTATTGATGAATACAGTACCGCTTCAATGATTATCATTGCCGCCAGAGGAAAAGAACAAGAGCTTAAACACTTTGCTGATGATATTGTCCCAAAGATTAAAGATATGAAGAAATATGTTCAACGTGTTGATTATAAGCTTGACCGTAATTTTTTTCTGAAACACGGATTTATGTTACAAAAAGTCGATGATCTAAAAAACACGAAAGATATCTACAAGAATCTCAGCTTAACTCCCTTGATCGGAAACCTTAATAATAACTTTGAAAAAGAATATGTCCAGGATGAGGAAAGTATTTCAACTAAAGAAAAAGAAAATAATGCTATTTTGTTTTTGGACGGGATAAAATATTGGCTTGAGACTGTAAAACAATATATAACAAAAGGGGCTGCTTTAAAACCAATTGTTGCCAAAACCGCAGTGGACAGATTTCTTATCGGTGATGAATACATTATTTCTCAAGATAAAGATATGCTGCTTATTTTTGCCCAACCCACATTCACCATAAATGACATAGCCAAGGTTGTTGAAGCTGAAAATACTATAGATGAACTCATTAATCGGGTATCTGAGAAGTATCCCAGTATTTCTGCGGGAACAACAGGAACAATCGCACTTGCACGGGATGAGATGGTTTCATCATCAAAAGATATGCATATTACATCAATCATTGCATTCATACTTATTTTAGTACTTTTTATTGTTTCTTTTCGTATGTGGATATCACCAATACTTGCCGGTATTAGCCTTATGATAGGTATTATATGGACAGCAGGGTTTGCTGCCTTGACAGTAGGTAGTTTGAATATAATGACTTCAATGTTTTCGGTAGTTTTGATAGGATTAGGTGTTGATTTTTCAATACATGTAATCTCTGTTTATACTGAGGGACGTTCAGCGGGTCTTACGAATAGAGAGGCACTACGTCAGATGTTACTTAAATCAGGGAATGGGATTGTTATCGGTGCATTAACAACGGCGTGTGCATTTTTAACATTGACGGTTTCAAATTCCGCAGGTATGTCTGAATTCGGAATTGTAGCCGGCAGTGGAGTAATATTCTGTATGTTTTCAACATTAGTATCGCTTCCCGCAATGCTTTCTTTGCGTGATAAAATTTTAACGAAGTTTCGTAAAGAAAAATATAAAACAACATATACAGAATTTTCATTTTTAGGCAAAATTGCTGAAAAAATTCATAGAAAGCCCATTCGTATTTTATTAATAAGTTTTGTTGTAACAGGAATACTATTATATTTTGCTTTGAACATCAAGTTTGACTATAACTACCTGAATATGGAACCTGTTGGATTGATGTCAATAAAATTACAGGATGAAATGATCGAAGAATTTGATATAACTCCCGATTCCGCCTTGATCACCGTAGAGACAGTTGAAGAAGCACGCAGGATTACTGCTGCTGCCAAGGATTTAGATATGATCGGGATGGTAACAAGTATTTCTAATTATGTGCCTTCAAAAGAGGAACAAAAAAAACGAGTTCCGTATATTAATAAGATCCGAAAATACTTAATAGAAAACCGGAATTTGATATTAATAACAAAAAACAACTCCGGTCAATTCATAGAAGAATTGGAACGGTTAGAAGCGAATATCATTGAATTTGCACAACTGGCATATCTCGGAGGGCAGGATAAAGTAGACCAAAAATGTAAGGAAATTATCGGGGATTTGGAGAATCCTGAAAATCAAACTACAATTGCCCTGTTAATAGAAAGGTTCAATAGTAATAGAAGTAATTCAATTAATAATCTGAATCTTTTCCAAAAACATTATGAACCTTATTTCAGGCAGGTTTCATTGGGGATGACTTCGACGGAGCCGATTGAAGTAAAAAATTTACCAATTAATATCTATAACCAATTTGCCAATAAAAGAGGGAACAAGTATCTTGTGACCATATATCCGAAGCAACAGGTATGGAATATTAAATTTTTAAAACAATTTACCGGACAGATGGGCAAACTTGATAAACGTGTTACGGGACTGCCTATAGTGTTTTATTATCTAATGGAAATTATTGCAAAGGACGGCAGAATTGCCACCCTACTGACAATTATAGTTATTTTTTTACTATTATTCTTTGATTTCGGGAATGTACGAGTGGCATTGACAGCTATGATACCGATTGTTGTGGGAAGTATATGGATGGTCGGAACAATGAAATTACTCGGATTACAATTGACGGTGATGAATATTATGGGAATACCCCTTATTCTTGGAATTGGTATAGATGACGGGGTACATATTATCCACCGTTATAGGATAGAAGGTTTAGGCAGCATTAAGATTGTCTTTACCAGTACCGGTAAAGCGGTATTACTTACCTCGTTGACGACTATGTTAGCCTTTGGATCATTGAAATTCGCTACTTATCGTGGATTGGGCAGTTTGGGAATTGCATTGTTCATTGGAGTAGGAATGTGTTTCTTAGCTTCGGTAATAATACTTCCTGCATTACTGGGGCTAATGGAAAAGAAGTAATATATAGGAGGTGTTATTACTATGATTAAATCAATAGTGTTAATTGTTTTATTGTCTGTCGGTGTAATACAGGCACAGGATTTATTGCCAAAAGAAATTATTGAAAAAATCGACAACGCAGAACGGGTTGGATCAAGTGAAGCCAGTTTAAAACAGATTATTATTACTTCAAAAGGTAAAAAACGTATACTTGAGGTTAAGGTATATTCTAAGGATCAGAATGAGAAACAATTGATGATCTATACTAATCCTGCACGGGTTAAAGGCGACAAGATTCTAATGTTAAATGATGGTGATGATATATGGTTTTATACCCCGAAAACCGACAGGATACGCCATCTTGCCAGTCATGCCAAAAGACAAAAAATCCAGGGAAGCGAATTTTCTTATGAAGATATGGCTGGCGGAAATATCGAAGAAGATTATACCTATAAATTGTTGGGTGAAGAAAAAATCGACAAGGTCAAATGCTATAAACTCGAGTTAATACCTACTAAGACCGGTCCAAATTATTCAAAATTAATTCTATGGGCGGATAAAGAGAAATATCTTACCCGAAGGATTGATTACTACAAGAAAGGTGAACTCTTCAAGCGTTTAAGGCTATATGACATTGATGAAAAAGTCGGGCATTGGTATATGAAAAAGATTGAAATGGAAAATCTACAGTCGGGAGGAAAGACTATAATTGAAACAGGTGATATTACCTTTGACCTTGAATTATCCGATAAGATGTTTACTACCAACAGCCTCAAAAGCAGGATAACAAAGGAAAGTTCAGAAGAAATGAGAAGTGAATGAAACAATATATTATTACTATACTATTTTTGATCATCTGTTCTATTTCAGTAAATGTTTCAGCTCAAAAATTAGATCTTTCCGGATACATGGAATATCAGATCACATCTATGGAATTAAATCAAAAAATATGTTTGCAGGATTATGCTAAACTCAGGATAGATTTTACATCAGAAATTGGAAAAAGTGTCGGTTTCAGCGGTGATATCATCCACAGGGTATTTCATGGGACAACGGAGTTCAATGCGTTGGATTTTATCCCCGAACGAGTTGTTACGGAATATTCCAATACAACAGGTCAGACTGTTTCAGCTCTCAGCCCACTTTTTGACTTCAAATTTTCTGATGAAAATTTCCTGGATAATGCGTACATCACCATAGATCTCGCCTGGACAACAGTTAGGATCGGAAGGCAGCCGTTACCCTGGGGGGAGGGATATTCATGGAATCCCACCGATATTTTCAATAGCAAAAATTTCCTTGATCCTACATATGAGAAGGTTGGAATCGATGCTTTTAAACTGGAACTGCCTTTTTCGTCGGAAGGTATGGTAACAGGTGTTATTAGTATCAAAGATGAATGGAGAAAGTCAATAAAAGCAGTAAAGATCAAGGAACATTTCTTGGGCTATGATATTTCAATGATGTATGCGGAAAAAATTTATGAAGAAATAGACTACTTACAGATACCATTTTCATTAAACTCCGAGCTAATAAAAGTTATCGGCGGAGGTTTTTCCGGAGAGTTGTTCGGATTGGGTATATGGGCGGAAGGTGCCTATAATATAATGAAAACCTCTAATGATTACGGACAATACCTTTTCGGTACAGATTATACTTTTGAAAATGGGCTTTATGTAATGAGCGAATATTATATTAATGAGTTGGGGAAAACGGATAAAAATAAATATACAATTAATGACTGGATGCGATTTTTAAGTGACGATAGTGAGAATATTGGGCGAAATTACCTGTTTTTCGGTGAAACATACCCGATAACAGGATTATGGATATGGTCGAACTATGTTATTTCTAACTTGAATGATGGCAGCGGAATATTCTCAACATGGTTTATATATAGCCTCAATGATAATACAGAGTTGAGTTTTGTCGGAAATATCCCTTTTGGTGATAAAGAGACTGAGTTTGGCGAATACGGTGGTAGTGGATTTGTAAGAGTAAAAGTATATTTTTAAAAATGGGGACGGTGGTCCCGCACCTTGGAAAATATGCGGGATAAATTGCAAAAGTAGAAAAATTGCCAAAAAGACATGGTCAAATCCGTGGTTAAAAAATCTTATTTCGCAAAAAATTAAAATTTGCAAAAAAATGAAAAAAATGGTAAAATATAATATGTTAAAGAAATTACATCTTTTATTTTTCACAATTTTAGTTATTACTACTACTTTCTCATTTGAATTTGCAATACTTGGTGACAATAGACCATCTTATGGAAAGGTAGAACAACCACAGGTATATGCAGACATTCTTGATGAGATCAATAAAAATGATAGTATTGCATTTGCAGTAAATACAGGTGATTTGATCGCCGGATACACAAACGATGATTCAAAAATATTGGAAGAATATAATAGTTTTGTTAGTTGTAGTGAAAAACATATCAAAAAGCCGTATTATTTGGTTGCAGGGAATCACGATATTTTTGACAACAAATTTGCGGAAAATACATTTATAAAAAAGTTTGACCTGAAATCATCACTCTACTACTCATTTGATTATGAAGATACACATTTCATTGCTCTTAATACGGAAGAAGTAGGAAATTTGGGAAAGATTATCGGAGAGCAATATAGATGGCTTGTAGATGACCTTAAGAAAAATAAAAATAAATTTATTGTCGTAATGGGACATCGTCCTCTTTTTCCCGTGAATGAACATATTGGTTCATCATTGGATGCTTACCCTGAATTAAGAGATAAATTATTTAAGACATTGAAGAAATATAATGTGAAAGTTTATCTATGCGGGCATGAACATCTTTTGAATATTTCAAATCATAAGGATATATTACAAATAATATCCGGTGGTGCGGGTGCACCGATAAGAGCACCTGAAAAAATGGGTGGTTATCATCACTACATAATCGCAACGATTGAAAATGGGAAGTTTTCATATAAAATTATTAAAAAGCAATATGGTTTTTATCCATTGAGAAGATATTTTATAATAAAAAACGGACAAAGATCACTTTACCTTGAATTTCTTTTTAAGGAAGATAAGGATATACCCAAAGAACTTACAGCCATCTATCAATTTAAAAACTCCACTGATCAATATTCAATAAAAATGATCAAAAAAAAGAATGGCTTTAAAGTTGATATTGATCTATCCAATGTCTCTCCCGATTATATGAAAGTCTATTTTAAAGATAAAACAGGAAAAATTTTTAAAAAATACGGAAGGAGGTATAAGATTTGGATGAATTAACGAAAAGAGCAATAATCATTAATACGGGAACGGAGATACTATTAGGAAATATTGTAAGTACAAATTCCGCGTTCATTGCAAAAGAACTTGCGAATATCGGTATAGATTGTTATAAAATCGTATCTATTGGTGATAATTTAAATAGATTAAAACAGGAGATTTTGGCAGAACTTGATAAAAATGATATATTTATTTTAACGGGTGGACTTGGTGGTACCGTTGATGATATTACAAAAGAAGCGGTTTCCGATGCATTAGAGATCTCTCTCGTCTTTGATAAAAAAATCGAGGATGAGATAAGAAAAAAATATGAGAAGAAAGGTATAAACTTTAAAAAAACAAAGGAAGCGAATGTTTTTAAAAACGGGCTAATTTTAAGAAATGAGATCGGCTCCGCCCCGGGTTTTATCATTGAAAAAAATAAAAAGATCTTTATATTACTTCCTGGGGTTCCTCATGAAATGAAAAAAATGTTCTTAGCGGTTCAATCTTATTTAAAGGAGCATTTTAATGAGAATTTAGTGATAAGATCTAAGGTATTAAGATGTATGGGACTTAAGGAGATTGAAATAAATGAGAAGATAAAAGAAATATTTAATAAGAGTAGAAATCCGACCATTGCACTTCTTGCAATTCCCGGAGAAGTGTCTATAAGATTAACGGCAAAAGGAAATGAAAAAGTTACCGATAAATTATTAGGAAAAATGCAATCAAAATTTGAAAAAATATTTAAAGGATATATTTGGGGATATGATGATGAAAAGATTGAAGAAAAATTGGGAAATCTGTTAAATAAAAATGGGCTGACAATTGCCGGTGCGGAATCCTGTACCGGTGGTCTTGTTGCTAAATTATTTACGGATATTTCAGGTTCTTCAAAATATTTTTTAGGAAGTGTCGTAACTTATTCAAATAGTTCAAAATCCTCACTTCTTGGTGTTGCTCCTGAAACCATAGAAAAATATGGTGTTGTTTCCAAAGAAGCTGCTCTTGAAATGGTAGAAGGAGTAAAAAGAAGATTTAGAAGTGATATCGGTTATGCAATTACCGGTATTGCGGGACCAACCGGTGGAAGTGATAAAAAACCTGTCGGTACAGTGTTCGTTGCATATTATGTTGATAATCGTGTTTATTGGGATAGATATAATTTTAACGGTGTTAGGGATGACATTAGAAGACAGGCAGCCAATTGCACACTCTATAAAATATTAAAACGTCTCTATTTATGAACTATGAGAATATTTTTAGCTGTTGAAATTCCGGATTACATAAAAGATAACATCTATGATTATTTTGAAAGACAAGGATTTTTTACATTAAAAGGACTTTCTTTTGTATCAAGGGAAAATCTTCATTTAACCATTAAATTTCTTGGAGAGCAGGATGATACAATAGCGGATGAACTGAATTTCATCTCGGATCTAAGACAAAAATTGCTCCCAACTAAGATTAACTTTTCTGTATTTGATTACTGTATGTTCTCAAACCACAAGGCACCCAGAGTGCTTTGGGTTAATGTTTCCGATAATAAAAAGATACTTGTGAATTTTGCAAGGAAATTGGAGTCGGAACTTTTTAATAGAAAGATCATTAAAGAGTCTACTGACAATTTCAGACCACATATTACAATAGCACGCAATAAAACAGGTAGAAAATTTAATTTTGATAAGACAAAAAATCTCCGATTTGGAAAATTTAATATAAATAAAATTCTACTGTTCAAATCTACATTAACAAAAACCGGTCCGATATATGAAAAAATAAAAAGTTATTGATGGAACTCACTATCCTGCCTTCAAACCTTGCTCTTCAAAAGAAAATGGTTGAGGATGTTAAGAACAAAGGATTGTTTTTCGGTCAAAATATCATTACATACAACACATTTCTCAATAAGTTAAAAGCTGAATCAACATCCGATATGATGCCGATAACCAATTATGAATCACTTCATTTGATCTATAATATACTCAAAGAAGAAAAGAATAATATATTTTCAAATGTTAGTAAAATTGAAGGTGAGATACTAAAATTTATAGAGAAAATAAAATTCGAAAATTTTATATCGGGAAAACATATAGATGAAAATCTCATTAACGGCAGAAAATGGAGAGATCTTTATCTAATATATCAAAGCTACGAAAATCATCTTTCTGATCAAGGAATGATGGATGGAACGGATGTATTGAATTTTATTTTTGAAGAACTGGAGAACGCATCCTTTTTAAGAAAATACGACAGTTTGGTCTTTAAGAATTTTTATATAATTGAGGATGAAGAAATTGCATTGATCTCCCGAATAAGTAAGTTAAAGAAGATCGTAATAGAAGTTGATATTCCATCGGATATGAAAGATGAATTTGAGGAAAAATTTATTCCTTATGATCTAAAAAATTTCTATAAACTAAACATATTTGAAAGCCAAAAGCCGGATATTACTGTTTTTAGCGGAAAAAATGGGGATATTGAAATGAAATATCTCCTTCATTATATCTTGAAGGAATATGATGAAAAAAAAGATATCTCAATAATATTTTCCGACCGATCATTGCTTAATGAGATAAGAACAATGCTTGATCAAGATCAAATCAGCTACTACTCCGGACATTCAAAGGGTATTGGAAACGATCCGATTATAAAGGCATTTAATCTTCTATTTAATGGTTTTGAGAATAATTTTTCCAATAGTTACTTTTTAGCACTTACTTCAACAAAGGTCTTTAAATTTAGGAATTTCTTTAAGATATCATCAATAATTAAACATCATAATTTTATCAATGATCTAAAAAAATGGAAATTGTATTCGGATGACGGTGATCTCGATCTATTTATCCAATTTTTGGCGGAATTCTCTGATTTATTGGAAAAAGGGGATTTTTTAAATGATACTGAAAAATTATTCCAACTCTTTGAAGATAATCTTTCAGAGGATCTTGACCTTGACGGATACAGCAATCTCAAGGAAAATTTTTTAGTGATCAGGGATTTTTATATTCGGTTTAATTTTAAAATTGATAGAAATAATTTTTACAGGATCTTTAATGATCTTGCACAGAGTTTAACATTAAGATCAAGATCAAGGAATATACTTGAGGGAATAATGATATTAAATCCTTATGATGCCGTTACAATTAGTCATGATACTTTATTTTTTCCCGGAATGAATGCCAATATCTTTCCTAATTTTGTAAATAGAATGCCGATTTTTTCGATAGATGAACTAATGAGTAAATTTTCAATAGATACAAACTACAATATTTATAAAAAAGAGGAGTTTAAGTTTAAAATTTTACTAAGTAAAACAAAGAAACTCTATATTTCATACAGAATCATGGGGGATGACGGGAATCCGCTTTTGAAGAGTAGCTTTATTGACAAGGTTCATCCGGATAGAGAAATTATATTTAATGGTGATTCATCGGACAATGAAAAAATTGATTATCTATGTTCTCTTGCCGACAAAAATATAGAATTCAAAAAGGAGTATGATAAGGCATTGGAATTTAATAATTATTTGGATTCACTTGATCCAGCTATTTTTGTAACTCCTCCGAGCAAAAACAAAAGGTATCTTGGATTTTTGGAACAAGAAATTACTACGGAGTCATTTAGTATATCCGCATTGCAGGAATATGCCAATTGTCCGTATAGTTATTTCTTAAAATATATTCTCGGTTTGAAAGAAATGATCTATGAGGATGAGGGGGATAACTTTTTAGAGGGGAATATCTATCATGATGTTATGTTTAGAATTCAAGATCAATTAAGGAAAAAAGAGTTTAATTATGATGAATTCAACAGGCAATTCAATAAGGTCATTGAAGGATTCATTAAGAAAGGTGAGATGCGTAATATCGGTTTTTTACCGTTTGAACAATACACCTATAAAAAAAAGATAAGGAATTTTATTGAAAATGAGATCAATGAATTAGGAAATGATGCGACAAGACAGGTAAAGTATTTTGAACTGCAATTAGGAAAACCATATAGAGATTATGGTGAATATGATCCAAACTCAAAATTGGATGAGATACTGATAAAAATAGGCAGTGATGAATTAAGATTTGAGGGAAGGATTGACAGAGTTGATAAGATAAATGATCATTATGAATTGATCGATTATAAAGCTACTGTCGGTTATATCGATAAAAAAATGAAGCACAATCTATTATTTCAAAATTATATCTATCAAAAATTATTTGAAAAAGCGAATCTTGGACATATCCATGATTTTGAATATAAGGGGATAAAGGATAACAAAAATATCTCCGGGAGCAAGGTGGATATTGATGCTATTGATAAATTCATGGTATTGATCATAAAAAATATAAAAAATGGTAAATTCCCATTTTATTATACAAGATCCATAACCAAATTCACCACCGTTAAGAATGAAAGTGAGATGAGTAGAAAATGCAAATTTTGTCCATTTAAAGGTATATGTCAAAGGAGGGATAAAAACCTTGAATTCTATTAAAAAAGAGCTGGTATCTTATCTTAATATTTCAAAAGAAAAAGAAAAAAGCCTGGAAGATAATAATATTATTGTTACAGCAGGTGCCGGTTCGGGAAAAACCAAATCACTTGTAGCAAGATACCTTTATTTGATCCTGATAAAAAATATTCCACCGGAGAAGATACTTGCATTAACATATACCAATAAGGCAGCAGCAGAGATGAAAGAGAGGATCAGAAGAACTCTAATAGATATCTATGAAAAGGATGAGAAGGCAAAAAAATTAAGGCAGTTATTAAGGGATCATTATGAGAATTTTGAAGAAAAAAAGGAAAAAGATCTTTTGGGAATAGAATTCTCTTTTATATCCACCTTTCATTCATTTGCACAATCTATTATTTCATCAATGCCGATAGAATTCTCAAGCGGCGTAGATATTCAGATCATAGATGATATAGCCGAATTTATTCTTATTGACGATATCATTAAAGAAGTAATTACCGATATATTGAATAATGGAAAAGATAATGCTCTTTACAAGGATATTGTTGATTTAATGGGCGTGATTTCTCTACAAAAACTTATGGAATATACAAAAACAGCGGTATTATCATGGCATACAAAAGGACGGGAAAGGGGTATATACGATTTTTTTGAGACAAAGTATAAGGAATTCATTAGATCGGAATATAATGATACCTTAGATCGTTTAAAGGAAAAACTGAAAATAGAACTTTTAAATATAAAGGATCATAGAATAAATATTAAAAAGAACAAAAATATTGAAACATTTGATAAACTCACTTCATTTTTGAGCAAATTCTCTATGGGAAACTCATTTTTTGATATTGCGAATTCACTCTTCCAAAGATTTCCAAGCTTTTCATTCAATAAAAATACTACAAATGACGAAAAAGAATATCTTATAGAAATAGAAAAAACAATAGAAAATGTATTTGAAATATTAAATATCATCTATTCAGGTGTTATCATACGATTTGGCGATCTTGTCAATAATAGGATGGAAGAAGAACTGCAAAAGAAAAATATACTGACCTTTTCAAGGATGATAGAACTTCTTGCAGATACATTAGAGAACAATAGAGAATTGAGAAACACATTACAAGTTAGGTTTGACGGGATACTGATAGATGAGTTTCAAGATGCGAATGATCTTGAAAAAAAAGTCGTCTACTATATTGCAGGAGAGGGGAAAGGTAATGATCTTGATAGTTTCACCTTTCCAAAAGGGAAACTCTACATAGTTGGAGACCCGAAGCAATCAATCTATTATTTTAGAAATGCCGATGTCTCGGTTTTTATAAAAACGATCTCACATTTTTATAAAATGAGCTATACTGTGTTGCAGTATGGAGATAACTATCGTTCGGAGGAAGAATTAATCGATTACTATAACACTACTCTTTCAAAGATATTAAATGGAAAAAGCGGAAAGCTTTACGATATTGAATATGGCAGACCACTCAATTGTAAAAAAAACGAACCGACCGAAAATGGAGAGGTAGGATATATTGATACCGACGATATATATGAAAGCACAGCGCGATTGATTCTCCATTTAAAATATGAAGAAGGTTGCAATTTTAAAGATATTACTGTGTTGTTAAAGAACTATCGGAGTGAAATTGATAATTATACAAATCTTTTTGCTATATATAATATTCCTTTCCTCTCAAGTGGAGAAGATACAATTGGTGATTATATAGAACTTGATAGTATAATTAAATATCTCGGTGCTCTTTCGAACCCCTATGATGATATTAAATTGATCTCGTTATTCAAAACCCCGTTTTTTTATATTGACGATGTAACTCTTTATGATATCTCAAAAGTAGAAAAAAACAACTACTTTGAAAAATCAGAGGAATATTTTAAAGATCACAAAAAATTCAATTCCAAATTTTCTATTTTCAGGACACTTCTACAAGAGGTTAATATTAAAAGTAATGAAGATATTATTAAATCAATAATTAAAAGGAATAATTACGATTATTATCTTTCATTAAGAGAGAACAAAAAGATTCTCATGTCAGGTGTAAATAAAATTATCAAAATAGCAAGAGAGTTAACTATTCAAAATCTATTTACATTTTACGAGTTATCTAATTATCTTAACAGTAACTCTGATATAATTCCCATAAACAATGATATTGCCAATGATGAAGATGTAGTTAGAATTATAACAGTTCACAAATCAAAAGGACTTGAATTTCCAATTGTTATTTATCCGCAAATGGATAAAGGAACAAAAAATAGAAATCGTTCGGTATTCTATATGGAAGAAAACGGTATAATTTTTAAGTTTATAAAAAAAACTAAATATTTAGATTCTATCAAAACGCTGATCAATGATAAAGAGGAAAAAGAATACTACCGTCTTCTATATGTTGCTTTTACAAGAGCTAAGGAGAAATTATTTTTATTAAGCAAGGATAATAAAAATAAGGAAATAAAGGATATCGTAAAAGAAGGATATGAATGGAATGTTTCATTGAGTGAAATAGAAAATATTGAAATCACAAAAGAAAAAACAACTTTATTACCTATAAAGAAGATATCAATTATTCCATCGGAGATAGGAATGTCTGTAAGTAATTTCTTAGAGAATATCTGTTTTCAAGGGGATGGAAAAAAGGAGAAGAAGAAAGAGGTAAGATCGGAACTTGCTGTTATTGGTACAATAGTTCATAATATTTTGGAAAATGACGATTTTGAATTTGAAAAGGTTAATTTTAATGATCTACCCGAATCGGTCTATGAAAAGGTCAAGAATATTATAGAAAAATATAAAAATTCATCAATTTTTAATGAAATATCCTCCTCAAACGGCAATGATTTTCGTGAGGTAGAAGTTGCCGGTATATATAATTATAATGGAGTAAATTATATGTTACACGGCAGAATTGATCGTTTAATTATCAATAAGAATGGAAACGCTACATTGATTGATTACAAAACATCCATTTCAGGATCAGGATTTGAAAGGGATAAAATGCAGTTAAAAATATACAAGAAAATACTTTCAAATCGATTCAAAATTATCGATGCTTTTCTTCTTGACCTTGAAAACCTAAGAAAGATCAGGATAAGCGAACAATGAAAAAAAGATTTATATTTAGACCTAAATGTGGTTCAATATTCTGGGGTGCTTTGATTGGACTTATATTCTTCAATATTCCCGGAGCGATCATTGGTGGAATAATAGGGGCAATTATTGATCAAATATCATCTTCGGGAACATCTGACAGAACAACCTATGCCAAAAGAAATGTGGCAGTTGAAGCAATAACGAATTGTATGATGCTTGTTGCCGCTGCCGATAAAGTTATTAAGAATGTTGAAACGGATGTCATTGTGAATTTCTTTATTCAAAATGGCTTTGACAGTACTACACTTTTAGAGGTCAGAAAAACGATCAGTGATTTCAAAAGCTACCCCAGGGATATCTATTCGGTTACGGAGAATATCAATAAATATTTAAATTATAATGACAAATTAGCAATTTTAAACTCTCTATTTATTATTGCTCTTGCCGACGGTATTATTACAAAAGATGAGGTCAAAACAATAAGGCAGATCGCTCATCTGGTAAGGATAAAAACCTATGATTATAGCTCAATTCAATCACAGTATATTGATGCATCATCCAGGTATTATGAAAAAAAAGATCACAATCAATATTATTATAAACAAAGGGGAAAAATAAATCCTTATGAAATACTAAGTGTTTCGGAAGAAGCATCAAAAGATGAGATAAAAAAAGCATATAGACGATTGGTAAAACAACATCATCCCGATAAAGTTATGCATCTTGGGGAAGAGTTCAGAAAGATTGCAGAAGAGAAGATGAAAACGATAAATGAAGCGTATACGATGCTTGGTGGCAGGGATTGATAAAAAAAAGAGTTCTGAAAATCCCCTTGACAAAATCGGGAAAATATTGTATACTTATAAGGTAGAGAATAACAATGAAGATAACAACACGATTTATCTATGGACTTAAATTTCTTGAATATATTTATAAAAAAGATGATATCGTAAAGATGGATGAAGTGGTTTTTCACCTGGATATCTCAAAAAAATACCTTGAAAAAATCTCAAGGCGGCTGCAAAAAAACGGGATCATAGAAACAGTAAGGGGACCGAACGGTGGATATAGGTTATGTGAAAATAACAATAATATTAATCTATATTCAGTCTATATTGCATTAGAAGACAAGGTTGAAGAAGGAATTTGCTTTGAAAAACAGATATGCCGAACAAAGCTTTGCACTACAAGTAAAATTCTTACAGATATTAATCAAGAGATAGCAACATATATGCAAAGGAAGAGTTTAATTTCATACTTTAAAGGAGAACAAAAATGAAAGGATATTACTTTGATAATATTGCCGCTACAAAGGTTGACAAAGAAGTAATAAAAGCAATGCTCCCATATTTTGACACTTATTACGCTATGCCTTCCTCACAGTTTTCTCATCAACCCGGCATATTCATAACGGATAAAATTGAACAAGCAAGAAAGAATATTGCTCACTTTATCAATGCCGATAAGGACGAAATAATATTTACATCGGGTGAAACCGAATCAAATAATCTTGCTATAAAGGGAGTGGCAAGAGCGAACAAAAAAAGAGGGAATCATATAATTACAGTTAAAAATGAACATAGATCCGTCTTAAATTCCTTTAAAACACTTGAAAAAGAAGGCTTTGATGTTACCTATCTTGATGTTGATGGTGAGGGATCCGTTGATCTCCAACAGATAAAAGATTCAATACGAGATAATACTATATTGCTCTCGGTAGCCCTTGTTGATCAAGTAGTAGGAACGATCCAGCCGATAGCCGAGATAGGAAAATTAATAAAAGAAAAGCAGGTAATATTTCATACTAATGCAACCTATGGACTCGGTTACCTTCCCCTTGATGTTAAAAAAATGGGTGTTGATCTTTTAACCATTAGTGGAGATAAAGCTCATGCACCAAAGGGAATCGGTGTCCTTTATAAAAGAAAAGATATAAATATCAATAGAATATTTGATGGGAATTTTAATGAATTTTATATAAGACCCGGTATTGAAAATGTTCCGGGAATCATTGGCTTTTCAAAGGCAGTTGATCTTTTAAAACATAATGAGAATACAATAGAAAAGATAAATGAATTACGCGATATACTTATTGACAAACTTTTAACGATAGGGGACTCCGTATTGAATGGATCAAGAACAAAAAGAGTGGCAAACAATGTCAATATTACTTTTTATAAGGTTGAGGGTGAATCGGTAATGTTGCATCTTGATATGAATGGGATTTCCGTTACTACCGGATCCGCCTGTTTTTCCAGATCATTGGAACCGGACTATGTTCTAAGTTCCATGGGTTTTGATCATGAAAGGATACACGGCTCTATAAGATATTCTCTTTCAAAATACAATACTAAGGAAGAGGTTGAATATGTTAGCGAAAAGACAAAAAAAATTATTAAAAGATTAAGGGAAATTAGCCCCTTATAGAGGAGGAATTATGTCGATACCATATACAAAGAAGATATTGGAAAACTTTTTACATCCCAAAAATGTTGGTGAAATTAAAAACGCCGACGCTATTGCAACGGAGGGTTCTTCGATTTGTGGTGATGTTGTTAAACTTTTCATAAAAGTTGACCCGAAAACGCATAAGATAGTTGATATTAAGTTTAAGTCCTATGGCTGTGCGGCAAACATTGCAACTGCTTCTATTATTACTGAACTTGCAAAAGGAAAAACAATTAATAAGGCAAAAAAGATCAGTTGGGAAAAAGCCAATAAAGAGCTTGGTGGGCTTCCACCCGTTAAGGTTCACTGTGCGGTTTTAGCGATTGATGCGTTGAAGTCGGCAATTGATAATTATGAACAGGCACATGGACTTATAAGGGAAAAAGTGCCGACTGATGGAAAAATAATTATTAAACGATTACGTCATATCATCAATCCGATATTTGGAAAAGATGTTGTTTCCACCAAACTAATAAAGGAAATTAAGATAAAAGATGGAATTATTTCCATTAAAATGAATTTAGCACCCGATCACCAATTCTATAACAACATTTCAGATGAAATAAAAGAACGCCTCGAACCTCTCTGGGATGTCAAAAAAGTTGACATTGTTGGGGACTTAGACAGTCTGACATCGCAAAAGTCCTAAAAATTACAAAATCATGGGTTAATAAAATTGTGAGAGAGAAAAAAATATGAAAAATCAACAGAATCAACCACCGTCCCTAATCGATGTCATCGGTAAGAGTTGCCCGTATCCTCTTATTGAGATGAGGAGAGCAATACTTTCTGCAAATGATGGGGATTTTCTAATAATAAAAGGTGATCATGAAAAATCATTTAGCGAAATACAGATGGGAGCCGAATCAATGAGCTGTGAGATCATAGAAAAAACAATCGATAAAAATGGTGTTTGGATAATAAAAATACTTGTAAAAAAATAAAAACTATTGAAATTTTTTGAAAAAGTTGTATAATACAAAATGAAGGTTTTTATGAAAAAAATGGTAATTTACATTAATTTATTACTCATACCGACATTTCTTTGCTTATCCGAACAAAAAAAAATATTAAAAAATAGGATATTATGGCTCAATTATTAGGTGAGATGCTTATTGAGGCAGGAATTATTTCAAAAGAAGATCTTAAATTAGCCTTAGAAATTCAAAAAAAAGAGGATACCGAAGAAAAAGCCCATAGAAAGATAGGTGAGATTCTGGTGGCAAATAAGATTATATCAGAGGATAAATTATATCAATTTCTTGCAAATAAATTTGGACTTGAACTTATTGATCTTTCAATGTACGAGGATATTCCAAAGAATGTGCTTCATACTATTCCAACTAAAATTGCAAAACAGTTAAAGGTAATACCGGTTGATATGCTTGGAAAAATGTTGACATTGGCGATCGCCAATCCCGTTGATAAAACAAAGATAGAAGCTGATTTACGATTTAGAACAGGTTTGAACATAGGATTTATGCTTGCAACAAATACTCAGGTAGATGAAGCATTACAAAAATTTTATCAGGATACAACTAGTGTGGATAATGAGCTTTCCGACTTTGAAACAACGCTCATAGATGATGCAGAAACAATTGACCATGAATCCCTTGAGGAAAGTGAAGCACAAATACAGACCTCTGCCGAGGATTCACCCGTAAGAAAATATTTAAAAAGCCTTATTGCAAAAGGCGTTAATATAGGGGCTTCGGATATACATATTGAGGTGTTTGAGAAAAAGATCAGATTTAGATATCGTATTGATGGAATGTTACGCACCGCCGGTAAAGATCTTCCAACCGGGTATAAAAATCCAATTGCAGCAGTAATAAAAACCATGGCTAAATTAAAATTAGATGAAAAAAGAATACCTCAGGATGGCAGAATAAAAATGAGAATCGGCAGAAAAGAGGTTGATTTCAGGGTCTCTACCTTACCTTGTATGTACGGGGAAAAGGTTGTTATGAGAATTCTTGATAAAAGCAATCTAATGCTTGATCTAACAAAACTTGGGTTTGAACCTTCTCAATTAAAGGATTTTGATAAAGCAATTAGAAGTCCATGGGGAATGCTTCTTATCACAGGACCTACCGGTTCGGGAAAGACAACAACACTTTATTCGGCACTTTCCAATTTAAATAAAACAGATGTTAATATTATGACCTCGGAGGATCCTGTTGAATATAATTTAAAAGGTATAAATCAGGTTCAGATCAGGTCGGAAGTAGGAATGACATTTGATGCTGCATTGAAGGCTTTTTTGCGTCAGGATCCCGATATAATAATGGTCGGCGAGATCAGGGATTATCCGGTTGCGGAGATTGCCATAAAAGCAGCATTAACGGGGCATCTTGTCCTTTCAACATTACATACGAATGATGCTCCATCTTCTATTACAAGACTTGTTGATATGGGGATTGAGCCGTTTTTGGCTGCCTCATCTCTGATCTTAGTTATGGCACAACGACTTGTTAGAAAGGTTTGTCCCAAATGTGGTGAGCCTGTAAAGATACCTGAGGTTGAACTTAAAAAACTTAGAATAACATCAGAAGAACTTGCAAATGCAACTTTTAAGCAGGGAAAGGGATGTTCGTATTGCAATGGTAGCGGTTATAAAGGCAGGCTTGCTGTATATGAGATCATGCCCGTATCGGAAGAAATAAGAGAAATGATCACCAATAATGCTACTGCTGCCGATCTAAAGAAAAAGGCAATGGAAGATGGAATGCTTACCCTTCATCAGAGTGCAAGAATAAAATTTTTAAGGGGAGAAACAAGTCTTGCCGAGGTTATAAGAGTTACCGGTACAGGGGAAGGAGAACATAAAAATGGTTGATAATATTTCTAATAATGATATAGAATCCCATTTGAATCTTGCCTGGGTCTACTTTAAACAGGATTTACTTGACGATGCCTCATCTGAATTATACAATGCATTACAAATTGACAAGAAAAATATAACTGCCTTGAATTTATTAGCGGATATTTTTTTAAAAAAGGGAAATATTGATAAAACAGAGAGTGTATTGTTTCAAATTCTGAGAATTGATCAAAATGAACCGAAAACATTAAAAAAAATGGGTGAACTCCAATTTAAAAAAGGAAATTTAAAAACAGCAATAAATTATTTTGCAAAATGCTTAAAATTAGGACATGGAGATATTGACATTTACCTTGACATTGCAAGCATTTTTAAATCACTCGGCAATTATCAAAAAACACTTGCTGCGATCAGAAATGCTTTAAAAATTGAACCGAACAACCAAATAGCATTAAAAGAAGGAGCAGAGGTATATCTTCATACGGAACATTATGATGAAGCAATAATAATTTATGAGAGATTTATTAAAGAAGATGATAAAAATATAGAATACTATAAAATTCTCGGTTCAATATATATGTTTCAAAAAAAATGGGAAGAGGCATTAAATATATTTAAAAGTGCAAATAAAATCGAATCCGATGACCTTGGAATTTTGAACAACATTGCTCTTTGCTATTTTAAGTTGGAGAAATATAAGACCTCAATTAAGATATTCAAGTTCGTAATAAAAGAAACCCCCGATGATTTTGAGGTTTATACAAATCTCGGCAATGTATATATGAAACTTGGGCAACTGCATGAAGCACTCCAATGCTACCTGAAGGCATTAGGATCTTCTCCGAATAATTTAAAACTCTTATCTGTTGTCGGTATCGTTTATGATGATATGGGTAAAAGCAAAGATGCGATTGATATTTTCAAAAAAATACTCAGTAAATCACCGGACTATTTTGAAGCTAACTATTATCTTGCAAATTTGTATCTATATGAAGATATAATAGATCCCGCTATTGAACTCTATAATAAAATACTAAATATGAGCCCTGATTTCATTGATGCAAAGACCAATCTTGCAGTATGCTACCTTAAGAAAAAAGATTATGATGCCGCCCTAAGTATCTATGACGAAATTTTGGAAAAAGATTCAGATAATCAAGTTGCAAAGGAGAATAAAAATTTTATTCTCAATATCAAACAGTGAAAAATACTAAGATAGTATTTTTGAAACAGAATAATTATTATAAACAAGAATTAGAAAAGAAAATC
>JAUXGM010000058.1 GCA_030622125.1 bacterium
CGGTGGTAGAAAAAGTAGAATTTTTTATTTAAATTTCGAATATATTAGTAATTATGACATAATTTATATGAATAGAATTATTTTTTATTATAAATTATAACTTGTTTATTATTGGTGTTGTTTCACAATTTTTCTACTTTTTCTACCACCGTCCCCATTTTTATTTTGATCTCTTTACCTTATATAAAAATCGGACAGTTTCTTCCAGCCATTTTACTTTCATTTCGGGAGGCATTTTTAAATATTCTTTTAACCGTTCTTCATCAACTTCATAATAAAATTCTTTTATTCGTTCTTTGTTATTCTTCATTTTTTATTTTTTTTATTTTTTTTAATATTTCAACATCTTGAATGTCCTGTTTTCTTTTAGAATACAATTTCATCTTGATAAGTCCATCAATGGAAATCACTTGAAATATTATATTTTCAATATCAAAATCTGTTTTTCTCCTATATTCCTCATTAAAATCAATATTATGTGATAGAATTATATCAAGTTCTTCATACGGTTTATCTTTATTTAAAACACAAAATGCAATAAGATTTTTATCAACGACCCATTTTTTCCTTTTTTCCTTATCCATTAATTCCTCAAGTTTCACCGGCAATTTAGGAAAAAAGTTTAATTGCTTTAATGCTTCAATCAATCTTTCATAATTTTTGGGATTATTCTCAACAATAATATCAAGATCATAAGTGAGTCGTGGAACGCCATAAAGATTTACAGCCAACCCCCCAACTATCAAATATTTGACATTTTTTTTGCTTAAAGTTTCAAAAATCTTTTTATAGCTCATATTTAATTATACATTATTTCTTCTATTTTGCAAATTTTTAATTTTTTTCGAAATAAGTTTTTTTTTAGAAAAAATGGGGACGGTGGTTGATTTTGTTGATTTTTTAATTAATGGATACAGGGTTGAGACTTCTACACTTTTGGGATTGCCAAGGGGTAAACTCCATATAAACTAAAAACTAAAAGTGTAAAGCAATAAGAAAAGATGGATTCTTCAATCGCTAACGCTCAATCTGAATGACAGAAAGAGAATGAAATGAGATTACCACAGTCGTGGAATTACTTCCCCTTCCCTCCCCCTTGATTTTTGTTGAGGAAAAATGTAAACTAAATCAAAAGGAAAAAAAATATGAAGGTACTGATCGTCGATGACGAAAAAAATATTCAAAAGATACTATCCGATATAATAACGGATAATGAGTGGAAACCGTTTGTTGCAGGAACTACCGAAGAAGCCGAAGATATTCTGAAAAGAGAATTTATAGATGTGTTGCTTCTTGATGTCTTTCTGGAAAGAGAGAGAGAAGGACTTGATTTCCTTCAAAAAATAAGGACCGATTACGATTTTCCGCCTGAGGTAGTTATTATTACAGGTCACGGAACCATTGATATGGCTATTGAAGCGGTAAAGATGGGCGCTTACGATCTAATTGAAAAACCACCTTCAATAGAACGATTGACCTTTGCTATAAAAAGAGCTTATGAACATATAAAAAATACAAGAAAACGGCTCTATATTAAGGAGGATGAAACCCCGATCATTGGAAATTCAGCCAAGCTTAAAAAAGTAATGGGTATTGTTAAATCGGTTGCTCCAACGGATGGAAGTGTGCTTATTACAGGTGAAAGCGGTGTCGGAAAAGAACTGATAGCAAAATCCATCCATTTGAATTCAAAAAGAAAGGATGGACCGTTTATTATTGTTAATTCCGCTGCCATTCCAGCCGATCTTGTTGAATCGGAACTTTTTGGCTACGAAAAAGGTGCATTCACAAATGCTTTAAAAATGAAAAGAGGTAGGTTTGAACTTGCCGACGGTGGAACACTTTTTTTAGATGAGATCGGTGATATGTCATTAAAAACACAATCAAAAATACTTCGTGCACTTCAAGATAAAAAGATAGAAAGAGTCGGTGGTGAAGGGACAATAAAAGTTGATGTTCGGATTATTGCCGCAACCAATAAGGATATAGAAAAAATGACAAAAGAAGGAAAATTCAGAGAAGACCTTTACTATCGCCTTAATGTTGTAAGAATTCATATTGACCCGCTAAAAGAGAGAAAAGAAGATATTAAACCGCTTTTTAATTACTATGTAAACAAATTCAGTCAAGACTACGGTAGGATGGTAAAAAAAATAGATAGTGATGTCTATAAATATATCTTGAACGAAGAATGGAAAGGTAATATTCGGGAACTAAAGAATTTTGCAGAAAAAGCGGTCATCTTTTCAAAGAATGATGAAATATCATTATCACAACTCGGGTTAAAATTTGAATCATTAAAAGAAAAATTCGGATCATTTTCTCTTGCAAAAAAAGAGTTTGAAAAAAATTATCTGGAAAAAGCACTTGCTGCGAATAATTTTAATATCTCGCAAACGGCAAAGATGTTGATTATGGATAAAGGGAACTTGTTTAAAAAAATAAAAAGCCTGGGTATAAAGATTGAAGATAGCAAAGATAGCGATTGATGTTCCTACTTATAAGTATTTCAATTATATAATTCCTGAGAAGTTTTACGCTACAGCGAAAATCGGCAGTTTCGTTATTGTTCCATTCGGCAGTATGAAAAAAGAAGGTCTTATTGTTGATATATTAGGAAAGAATGAAGAAGAACGGGAATTAAAATCTATTCTTTTCCCGTTATCAAATGAATTAAATTTATCTCCAGATCAGATTAAAATTGGGAGTTATTTTCATAATTATTTTTTTAATTCACCGGGTCCATCTTTTTTTATGATGAAATTACCGGGAAGTAGAAAGAATCTCAATATCTATTATTCTACTACCGAAAAGGGGAAAAAGGCTTTTGAAAAAAAAGAATTTGAGGGTATTAAATACAAGATACTGCAGGTTCTAAATAATGAAAGGAAATATACGAAACTTGGTATTCAAAAGATCGTTAAATGGGATAAGGTTCCATATATATTAAACTATCTTGCAAAAGGTGGATATATTAAAAAAGAAGAAGAAATAAAAAAAAGGGGAAATCATAGAAGATTACTTTATATAAAACCGATGAGGAAGGATAATGAAGGATTGACATCCGATGAGATGCTGATAATGCAATTTCTCAGACGATATGGCGGATGGTGTCCATTCTCAATAGTTAAAAAGAAATTCGGTAAAAAAAAGACGGATATCAAGAAACTCGAAAAAAACGGCTATATTGAATACCGGTATTTTGATGATATTATCGATACATTTATTGATCCGAACCTTAAATCAATAGAGAAAAACATATTAAACAAACCCCAGAAAATCGCTTACGACAATATCATGAAAAGCATAAAACAAGACAGGGCAACGGAAATAATGTTGATGGGCATTACCGGAAGCGGTAAGACAGAGGTTTATTTTCAAGCGGCACGGGAAACGGTTAAAATGGGGGAAAAAGTTCTTGTTCTTGTTCCTGAGATCTCTCTTACTCCACAGGTATCTGCAAAGTTCAAGGCTTACTTTAACGAACGCCTTGCGGTTTATCACAGCAAACAGGGAATAGGAGACAAACGTAGGATATATGAAGGGGTAAAGAAGGGGCTTTACGATGTGGTTATCGGTCCGCGGTCTATACTATTTTTACCATTAAAAAATATAGGACTCATTGTAATGGACGAATTTCAGGATGATTCTTACAATCAAGATCAAAAAGAGCCGTATTATAATGGAATGAAGACAGCAAGGTTTATCGGAAACCTACATAATGCCACACTTTTGTACATATCCGCTACACCGCTTGTTACATCATATTACAGGGCAATAAATAAGGAACTTGAATTTTATCATCTTCCGAAAAGAGCGGTAAAAGAAGCCGAGTTGCCTGAAATAGAGATCATAAATATGTCGGAAGAGAGCGATTTTATTTTTTCAACCAAACTCTGTAAAGAAATAAGAAATACTATAGATGCAGGTAATCAGGTAATCCTTTTTTACAATAGGCGTGGTTATTTCAGAACGGTGAAGTGCCCCAAATGCGGATATATATTCAAGTGTCCAAATTGTGAGATACCATTGATCTATCATTATGATATGAATGAACTTATGTGTCATTATTGTGGGAATTCAATAGAAGTTCCTTCAAAATGCCCTGAATGTGGGCATTATCATTTAAATTTCAAAGGTCTTGGAATAGAGCAGATCAAGGACCGTATTCAGGAATTATTCCCAAAATACAAGGTCGGGCGTTTGGATCAGGACATTTCAAAGGATATTCTCAAAATGCAGGATGTCCTCGGTAAATTTAAAGAAGGAGAATTGGATATTTTACTTGGTACGCAGATCGTAGCAAAAGGTATTGATTTTTTAAATGTAACCCTTGTCGGAGTTATTTCGGCTGAGGTTTTATTTTCATTTCCCGATTACCTGACATCCCAAAGAGCATTTACTCTTTTGATGCAGGTATCAGGTAGAGCCGGCAGGGGTAAAAAAAAGGGAAAGGTAATCGTTCAGACATACAATCCTTCAAATGAGGTAATAAAATATTCAGTTACACATGATTATGAGAAATTTTATAATTATGAGATAAAATTACGCAAAAAATTGAAATTTCCACCTTTTTCACATCTTTCCAAGATCGTTGTTTCCGGAAAAAACGATACCAAAGTTAAGGCAAATGGAACTGAGATAAAAGAGTTTTTGGACAACTCGAATATTATTGCTTACGGTCCAATGCCGGCTATAGTTCCAAAGATCAATAATGTATTTTACTATGAAATTGTTTTTAAATACGATGACAGAGAGATCATCACACCGCTAATCCATAAATTGAAAGAGAAATATAGCAATATACGGATTAAATGAGCACCGGAAATATTTACATATTTTGCTATAATCAATTATATGGAAATTGAGATCATTGGAACTGAATCGCTTGGCGTAAGAGGGCTGTGTTGTTTTATAAAAGCAAAAAAAAGAAGAATATTAATTGATCCGGGAGTTGCACTTGGTTATTTAAGACATCGGTTACTTCCTCATCCTCTACAAGTAGCAGTAGGTGAAGAAATAAAAAAAACAATTATTGATAGGTGGAAGGATACAACCGATATTGTTATAAGTCATTTTCATGGTGATCATGTTCCATTAAAAGATGCAAATCCTTACCAACTTAATATTAAAAAACTCATCGGTTCAAATCCCAATGTTCGTATCTGGACAAAAGATCCTTCTCATCTTTCTAACATAGAATTAAAAAGATATAAAGATATTTCAATTATGTTAAATAATAAAATAATATCGGCAGATGGGAAAAATAATGACATCTTGACTTTTTCAAAACCAGTGCCGCACGGAATAAAAAAGAGTTCACAAACTGTTATTATGACAAGAATTTGTGATGATGATCTTGTATTTGTTCACACATCCGATATTCAACTTTTAAATGATGAAGCGGTAAAAAAAATAATAGAATGGAAAGCAGACATTGCATTTGTAGGAGGACCGCCATTATATCTTTCCAACCGTCTATCAAAATATCAAGTAAGAATGGCATGGAAAAGGGCTAAATTCTTATCTGAAAATGTCAATATTCTCATACTTGATCACCATTTAATGAGAGATTATAACGGTGTAAAATGGATTAAAAGATTATCACAAGATGGGAAAAAGGTTCTTTGCGGAGCAGATTTTATGAAAAAACCACGAAGATTGCTTGAAGCAAAAAGAGAAAAATTATATGAACAAATGCCGGTCCCGGATAATTGGCACGATCTATATAGTAAAGGACTTGTTACTACAAAGAAATACCGGAGTTAGAGATCAGTAAAAAACAATATTAATCTCCATATCCCAATAAAAGAGGGACATACCTCAACTTTGGATGTTTTAAAGTTGAGATGTGTCCCGGATTCTTCATTAGATAGCGATAGAACACCCGAAAACAATATCGTCAAAGGAAATAGAATGACTGTGTCCCGGACCCTTCCTTAGATAGCGATAGAACACCCGAAAACAATATCGTCAAAGGAAATAGAATGACTGTGTCCCGGATTCTTCCTTAGACAACGATAAATTACCCGAAAACAATATTACCGGTTAATAAGAAAATAAATTAATAAGGCAAAAAGGTTAAAAGATGGATTATCGGGTCAAGCCCGATAATGACAGAAAAAAAGATAATAACAAAAAAAATAGCAACGGCGTCAAACAGGGGACAGTAAACAGTTGCGAGTTCACCCCGCACCAGTAATGGTGCTGGGCATGCCTCTAACCTCTTGTTGTTGAGATACGTCCCTCTTTTGTGGCTTTTCGGAGATTAATATTGTTTTTCTTTACTATCTACTACTTTTTCAAATATTTTATCTGGGCATCCTGAACTGAGATTTTTGTATCAATTGCCTCTAATTTTAATTTCCTTGCAATGTATGAATCCATTACAATTGTTACCTTATTGGAATTTAACTTTTTCAGTTCATAAAAAAAGAAGTACGGATATTTTGAAAGTGATTCTTTAAGTTCATTATAATCTTCTGCATTTAAGGAAACCGTAACAACGGTGTTAGGATACGGTGATTTCATATAGATCCATTCCTTTGTAACCTCACCTTCCGACAATAATTCCCTTTCGCTGCCATCATTTATCAAAGCACAATCAGCATCAGTTACCGATAGAAATGCCTTTGCAGTAAATGTGGTGGATTTCTTAAAAGTATCAAGTGGTTCATTCAAATAACCGACAACATTATTTCCACTTTTATTATATTTTTTATCATATCTTAAAATCAATTTTGTAATACACCTATTATCTTTCTTAAAATCATCAACAGGAATAAGATTCGCCTGATATCCAGCTATCTTCTTTGTTTTTTTATCTACTGTCAATTTTAAAACACCAACATTTCTTAAATAGCAGCCCGTTTCAAGTATAATAGTATCCCCTACTTTTATTCCTTCATCAAGTTTTTGATGATCATGACCTGAAAAAATAATATCTATTTCCGGAAATTGTTGTGCTATCTTTTTATCATACTCTACACCGTTGTGGGAAATAAGAGTAATTATATCTGTTCTATCCTTCAAATATCCGATTATTTTAGAAAGTTCCATATTTACATCAAGAAATTCAACATCTTCCCATCCCTTATAATTCCTTAAGTAATCTTTTTCGGTATCATAAGAAAGACCAATAAAAACAACTTTTATTCCTTTTTTTTCCATTATTTTGTAAGGTAGATCCCCAATCAATTTACCGTTATTTTTCACATTAAACACTAAAAATGATGTTTTTAATATCCTCTTAAATCTCATATAGGTGGAGAAATCTTCTTTTAATTCCTGATTACCGGGAACAAAGATATCATATCCCATTTTGTCGAATATCTTAAATGTTGCCACACCATTTGAATACTTATCAATAAAATTCCCCTTATGGATTAAGTCACCGGAATCAATTAGAATATCACAATGTTCCTCGTTCTTTAGGATATGAATTAAGGTAAATAAATTGTTAAGACCCCCTTTGCCATCTTGATATGGTTTTATGTGCCCATGGATATCATTGGTATGAACGATATAGAGACTAATATTATCAGCAGGTTTATACCCGGACAGAGAAACAACAATAGCAAAGAAAATAAGCCACAGTAAAAATCTTTTTTTCATTTGCTAATAAATTTTTTTAGAAGGTCAATATTGCGTAAAGCTGCATTTTCACCTAAAAGAATAATTTCCTTCGCCTTTATAAAATCAAGTATACCATATTGAGATGTATCGATGTCTACTATATATTCCGGGTGATGCAGTTCTAAAATCTTTTTTGTAATTTCATATTCACCGATAGCAAGGGTTCTTAGTGCAACATTATGAATAGCAGGCATTTCACCGGCATTTTTCTTTTTCAACAACCTGTAAAATTCTTTGTCAATACCGCTTTTTGAAACACTCGGCATAGGTTTTTGAATAACATTAATAATTAGGATATCATCTATTCCTCTTTCCTTTAAGTTTTCTATAGGAAGAGGATTGGAAAGTCCACCATCTATATAGTAATTCTCATCTATCTGATATGGATCAAAGATTACGGGTATACTTATACTTGCTCTAATGGCAGGAATTAACTGCCCACTATCAAAAAATTTATCTTCTGCTTTTTCATAGTTAAGCGCAGAACAACCAAAAGGGATTTTAAGTTCGTTAAATGTTTCCACCTCTATGAAATGAGACAAAAAACTTTCTATTCTTTTTCCACTGACGAAGCCTGATATCGGTAAATGAGGAGTAAACATTTTCAACCAGAAGCTCCGTTTTAATGAATAAACATAATCATAGATTTCGTTAATATTCTTTTCACCTGAAAATGCAGCACCAATTATTGCACCCATTGAAGTGCCTGCAACATAATCTACATTCATAAGTCCAAGTTCCTTTAAAACCTTCCACACCCCCAGATGAGCAAGACCTCTTGCTCCACCCGAACCGAATACTATTCCTTTTTTGTTAGTTTTGAATAGGGTATGCATCTATTTCTCCCATTATTTTTTCCATAATACAATGCTTTGTCAGCTGCTTCAATTATTTTATTTAAAGTATAATTTGTATTACTAAGACTGGAAATACCTATTGTTATTGCTACTCGTATTGTTTTTTCACTTAAATAAAAAATGTTCTTTTCAATTTTTTGTCGTAATCTTTCAGCCAAAATAAATCCATTCTGCTCATCCGTGTCCGGAAGTATGACCGCAAATTCTTCACCACCATATCTACAGACAATGTCTGAAATTCTCACCGTTTTTTTTAGGATAGAAGCAAGTTGTACAAGTACTCTATCACCGTTTAAATGTCCATAAGTGTCATTAATTTTTTTGAAATGATCTATATCCACCATCAATAATGCTAATGATGTTGATAGTTTTCTTTGAGATTTTATAAATTCCTTTAATCGCGATTCAAATTCTTTTTTATTATAGGTTTGAGTCAATTGATCTACAATACTTACCTTTTCAAGATCCGCCATTGTCTGTAAAAGAGATAAATTTAATGTTGTAAAATGCACTAATGTTTGAACAATTTTTACCTTATGATAAGCAAATTCTTGTGGGGAAGAAAAATCCCATTTCAAAATTCCCATTACTTGATAGTTTATTAAGATAGGAAATATGATAACAGAATTTATGTCTTTTATTCCGCTTAAAAAGGTGTAGTGATAATCAGAATCTATGTCATTTACAAATAAAGTTTTTTTCTTTATCAATACATCTTTAAGTATCCCTGAACTAAAATTAAATGATTTTAAATTGATAGTCTCTCTACCGAATTTATCAATGATGTTCCATTTATCATCATCAAAAAGCAAAATATAGCCGGTTCCGTTAAAAAAAGCCGATGATACCTTAAGAAGTTGCTTCAACATTTCTTTTCTTTTTTTTATCATGCCCAGATCGAGTAGTTCTTTTATAAGATATTTATAATCCTTTATTCGATCTTTTGAATGTTTCAGGCTCGTTTCACCATTGCTTATTTGTAATTTCTCATCAATCCGTTTGACTGCTAAATTTTCTTCAACTATGTGTAATTTATTCAGTATATTATTAAACCGATTTATAGATATGTTGCACACGATGAACAACAATGTTTCTTCAATAAGAATTATGAATGATAACTTAAATTTTACAATAACAAAGAATGTAGTTATAACTAATAATATAAAAAAAATATTGGCAATGGTTCTACTATAATGTGTGAAATATATTAAAATAAGAAAATCCACAAAAACCATCAGGTAAGGGAAATCCTTTATAAAAAATAGTGCAATTAAATATATGATAACAAATGGAATTACAAATTTTTTATCTTCTATGATCACTTAATTTTTTTACCTTCCAAATAATGAGTAATTTCATATTTTTGTAGTTCTTTGTTATTTGAATAGAGGTACATATTGACAAGACCAACTTTTGATTTTGTAAAATTTGTGCCTTGATCTTCTTCTATTTCCTCATTAAATTTTGCATATTGTAAGAACATCGGTTTTTTTATGCCCTGGTTGAACAAACAAAGTTTTGGCTTACGGTTTTCATAATCAATACCAAAGAATGTTCTGAATACCTGATAAACCCCCGGCAAAAATGCGTTTAATGAATAATAACTATCACCTGCACCCTTTACATATATCCTTATGAATGGAAAAATAATTATCTCTTTTTTCCTTTTAAGTTCATGATACTTATCTTGTGTTAGTCCTCCTGCAATATGTGAATATATCGGATTATCTTTGCGTATCTTTATTGGATTTCCCTTATTATTTGCTATGTCGGCATCAATGATCGTTTTATCGCCCTCATTATCATTAAATAATGCTTCGCCATTCCACTTTATGATCTCTTTACTACCATTAAAATATATTCTGGAGTTAAAAAGTATTTTATTTGCGAATTCATTATCCTGTCTCTCATACATAGTGTATATTAGTCCGCAAGTCGAATCATTTTTAAGTAGTACAGGTATAACAATCGTAGTAGATGCTCCTGAAAAATTTGAGGAGGTTGCCTTTTTCTTATCATCAAAAAAGTCATCAAATCCATCGGATTTTTCTTGTCTATTAGAGCTTTGCTCTTTACCGGAGAAATCGGAAGAAGTTTTTTTTATAGAGTTGTAATTAAAAACATATTTTTCTCTTGGAAGTTCTAATGAAAATTCGGGATATTCTACTGAAAAAGATCTTTCATTCCTTGCAAGTTCGTTACCTTTTTCATCCTTTATTAAAAAAATCGCTTTATAATCTCCTTTTAAAAGAGAAAGTGAATCAATTTCTTCCGAATTGAACTCCAATATGCCTTTTTTAGCGGTTGTACTACCAATAATATTGTAAAGATCCTTATTGTCATTCCCGAAAATATGAAATTCCCATCTTATCTGATCATATTTATTCTCATATTTTGTTGAAAAGTGAACATTTTCTCCGATAAATATTTTATCTGATGAGAGAGTTTTTTTGTGTTTTAATATAAGAAGGTCATCCTTGAATTTTAATTCTTTTATTGTAAGATCATATTCTTTTTTTATTTTCTTTTTACTGTTCATTTCATATATCAATAATTTTAGTTTGTAATCACCTTTTTTTTCTATCGGTCCCCAAACAGACGAATCAAAATATCGTATCCGGTTATTCTTGATCTTCTCTCCATTAAATTCTTTATAATCCTTTCTTTTAAGAATAAGATTCCCATCTCCATCATAGATAGAATAAATTATTTTTATTTTATAACGATTCATAAAATCAAGTTCCGAAAAAGAAATCCGCGAATAACATTTGATGTAGAGATCATTTCCGCTTGAACCCTGATAGAGCGATAAATCAACCGTCGGATAAACAAACATAATAATGCTTATGAAAAAAATAGTTACAATAACCCTTATCTTCATATAAACACCTCCACTATTTCAATTTTATAGGTTTCTTCATAATAGCAATTTTCTTAACTATTATATTATACCATATTTTTTTTATTTTTCAAATTTTTGTCATTTTTAATTATTTCTATAGTTTTCCACTTCTTTTAATGAATAATATCTATAATCCTTTCCGCAAACATCGGGGAAGGCATCAAAACCAGGGATAATTTGATAACTTCCTGTTCCATTTTCATCTCTAAAACCAATTCTAAATCTTCTCGGGGTATCGTATTCCCACACAATAACCTCCTGATAATCCCTTCTTTCTACATCAGTTGGATTTCTTTGTATTTCAACGGGCGGACCATATTTAATATACATTCTTCCCATATCTGTTTTTTCACCGGAGGTTCTCATATACCGAAATTTTAATTTAGAATAACTATATCTTTTCAATATCTCAACATAAAATGAATTTCTCGAACTTTTTAAGTCGGGAGTATACATCTTCCAAAAATTTCTAAGGTATGTTTCTCTTTCATCTTTTGTAGGTTTTAAGAGATAAGATTTGGTTTCAGAATGCTTTCCAAAAAGTGAGAGAAGATAATATGCCTTCATTTCACTATTTGTTAAATGTTTTTTTGCCTTAGATGCTTTTATCTCGTTTTTTAAAAATGTACATCCGCTAAATAAAATAATAATACTCAACATTAAACCTATTTTTTTCATTTTCTACTCCTTAAAACCACAGTAAATTCTCCCTTTTCTATCAGATTATCAAAAGACAGGGTCTCAATTTTGCCCCTGATGATCTCTTCATATTTCTTTGTTAATTCCCTGCACACTGCTATGTCGACACTTTCAAATTTATTTTTCAATATATTTAAGGTTTTTTTAATTCTATATGGAGACTCATAAAAGATCAATGTTATCTTGTGTTCTTTTATAATGTTGACTATTTCATCAATTTTTTTCAGTTTTTTTGGAAAAAATCCGATGAACCAAAAATTGTCGGGACCTATACCGGATTTTATTAACCCATATAAAAAAGCAGAAGGCCCGGGAACTATCTCTATTTCAATATTGTTTGCAATTACTAATGATACCAATTTATAACCGGGATCGGATATAAGCGGGATACCTCCATCGGAAACAATACCGATATTCTTACCTTCTAAAAGATATTTTAAGCCCAATCCCGCTCGATTTCTTTCATTATCCTCTCTGTATGTAATGTACCTTACAGATTTTATATTAAAATGATTTATTATCTTTTGTGTTCGCCTTGTATCCTCACAGAAAAGGTAATCACATTTTTTTATTGCCTCGATCGTTAGATTTGACACATTGTTCATATTTCCGATCGGTGTAGCAATTATGAGGCATTTACCATTTTCATTCATTAAATCCATTATCAATTTTACAAAATAA
>JAUXGM010000008.1 GCA_030622125.1 bacterium
ATTGCAAAAGCACTTATTCTTGATAGATTATTTCCTAAGTATTTTCCTGGTCATTTTATGACTGAATGGGCACATAATAATACCAGAACCGTGGATCAAGTCATGGGATCATTTTTCTTTATCCGAGCAAAAGTATTTAAAAGATTAAAGGGATTTGATGAAAGATTTTTTGTTTACTTTGAAGATGTTGATCTTTCATACAGAGTCCATAAAATAGGATTAAGATCGGTATATATTTCAGAAACTAATGTTTATCATAAAGGTGGAGGCACATCAGAACAGGTAAAGGCAAAAAGGTTATTCTATTCTTTGCAAAGTAGAATTTTGTATTATTATAAACATTTTTCTTTTTTTGATGCAACGGTTACATTATTTTCTACTCTTTTTATTGAATTTTTTTCAAGAATTGTCTTTTCTGCGATCAATGGTTCATTCTTTGAAGTATTACAAACAATAAAAGGTTACTTTTATTTTGTTTTGGCTTTTCCAAAAATATTGAAAATTATAGTTAAATACGGAAAAATAAAATGAAAAAAATACTCTTTCTGACAAAATACACTAAGGCAGGTGTAAATAGTAGATATAGAACCTTTCAATATTTACCATACCTTATAAAAAATGGAATTGATGTTACTACCTCTCCGCTTTTCAATGATAAATATATAAAGTATATCTATAGAACCGGGCATCATTTTCTTAAAGATGTGATCTATGCTTACCTTAAAAGGATATTTTCATTATTAAATATCGGACATTATGATCTAATTGTCATAGAACGGGAAATATTGCCCTATATTCCCGGCTTTTTTGAATGGATAGTTTCAAAATTTAATGTTCCGTATATACTCGATTATGATGATGCTACCTTTCATCATTATGATACGAATAAGATAGTTAAGTTCTTTTTAGGTTCAAAAATTAAAAATATAATAAAAAATGCTTCCCTAATAATAACCGGCAGTTCCTATCTGACAAATTATGCAAAGAAAACAAATCAAAATATTGTGGAAATTCCGACTGTTATAGATCTAAATAGATATTCATCCGAACAAACTCTAAAAAATGATATATTTACAATTGGTTGGATAGGTTCACCATATACCGATTCATATTTGTTAGAAATTTACCCTGCATTGAATAGATTTTGCACGGAACATAAGTGTAGGATAAACCTAATCGGTGCTCATGAGAAAATAAAAGAAAAATTTAAAAATCTTCCTGTAAATATTATAAAATGGTCTGAAGATAGTGAAATAGAAGAAATGCAAAAATTCAATGTGGGGATAATGCCTCTACCCAATACACAATGGACACAAGGGAAATGTGGATTTAAATTAATTCAATATATGGGTTGTTTCTTGCCTGTAATAGCATCACCGATTGGTGTAAATAAAAATATAGTAAAAGAAAATACGAATGGTTACTTAGCCGATACAAAAGAAAGGTGGCTATATGCTTTAAACGAACTTTTTAATGATAAAAAATTGCAAAAGGAAATGGGGCTTGCAGGAAGAAAAATAGTTGAAAAAAACTATTCTTTTCAAGTTATGGCTCCCTATTATTTAAAAACATTATTAAAAGTAATTGAGGAACAATAACTATGTGTGGAATTGCAGGTTTTTGGCAACCTAAAGAGAATAATAAAGGTGCATTAAAAGAAATAATAATAGATATGATCAACCCGATCAGCCATAGAGGTCCTGATGATAGTGGATTTTATGTAGATACAAATAGTGGCATAGCATTAGGAAATAAAAGATTATCTATTATAGATCTCTCAGCAAATGGTCATCTTCCAATGGAGTCATTCTCTAAAAGATATATTATTGTTTACAATGGTGAAGTTTACAATTATAAAGAGCTAAAAAAGGAACTTATAAATAAATTTGATATTAAATTCAAAAGTACTTCCGATACTGAGGTAATATTAGCTGGATTTGAGGTATGGGGAATAGAGGAAACATTAAAAAAATGTAATGGTATGTTTGCTTTTGCCCTTTGGGATAAAAGGAAGAAAAAATTGTACTTGGGTAGAGATAGAATAGGTATTAAACCCATATATTTTGGAATTCAAGACAACATATTATTTTTTGCATCGGAATTAAAAGCAATAAAAAATAACAAATTTTTTAAATCCGATATAGATAGAGATGCACTTTCACTATTTTTCAGGTACAGTTACATTCCGGCACCGTATTCAATCTATAAAGATATAAAAAAACTTAAACCCGCACATTATATTGTAATTAATAGGAACCTAAATCTTAAAGAAAATTGCTATTGGGATATAAGAAAAATTACAAAAGAGTGCTATCAAAATCCAATCAATTTATCTACAAAAGAAACTGTAAATGAATTGGAAAGATTATTATTGGATTCTGTAAAGAAAAGAATGATATCCGATGTTCCTCTGGGAGCATTTTTATCGGGAGGTATTGATTCCTCTTTGATGGTTGCCTTAGCTCAATCGCAAACATCAAAAGCTATTCAAACCTTTACTGTTGGGTTTTATGATAAGAACTTCAATGAGGCTCATTATGCAAGAAAGATCGCAAAATATTTAAAAACAGATCATAACGAGATTTATATTTCTTCGGATAAGGCAATGGAAATAATACCAAAACTACCACTAATCTATGATGAGCCATTTTCAGATCCCTCTGAAATACCCATGTTTTATATCTCGCAATTTGCAAAAAAGAAGGTTACGGTAAGTTTGTCAGGAGACGGTGGAGATGAACTCTTTGGTGGCTATAACAGGTACATTTGGGCAGACAAAATCTGGAATAGGCTTAAATACCTACCATTTTCCGTTAGAGATTGCATAAAAAAGATGTTAAAAATTATTCCAACAGATTACTGGGATTTTCTCTTTTTAAAATTCGGAGGAATGCTTCCGGATACTATAAATCAGGCAGTTCCAGGTGATAAGCTCTATAAATTGGCAGATACTCTCAATTGTAATTCTGCTAATAACTTTTTTAAATCCCTTATTTCAAATTGGAAGAATCCTGTTGATATAATAATAAATTCAAAGGAGCCTAATACGATACTGGATGATAATTTTATTTCTAAGGTCATTCCCAATTTTAAGGAAAGAATGATGTTTTTTGATCTTATTACCTATTTACCCGATGATATTTTAACAAAGGTTGACCGTTCATCAATGGCAGTTAGTTTAGAGGCAAGGGTACCATTTTTAGATCACAAGGTAATAGAATTTTCTAAGCGATTACCTACATCTTTTAAAATCAAAAATAATACCAATAAATGGATATTACGCAAAATATTATATAAATATATTCCCGAAAAAATTATGACAAGGACTAAAATGGGTTTTGGTATTCCGTTGAATCAATGGTTAAAAGGTGATTTAAGGGAGTGGGCAGAAGAACTTTTGGATGACACTAAAATAAAAAGTGACGGCATTTTGAATCCGAAGCCAATAAAAAATATATGGAAAGAATATTTGAAAGGTAAAGGGAATTGGCAATATCTATTATGGGATGTCTTAATGTTTCAAGCATGGAAATGATTTTGGATTTCGGGGACGGTGTTTCGTTTACTTTGCTTATAATAAAAGAGACCAATATTACAAGATTTAGCAACTTTTAAAGATTTATGTGCCAAAATTTCAAAATATTGCTATAATTCATTATGTATTCGCAGTAAACAATATGTAATCGATACAATCGAAACGTCGTCACCTTTTTAATAAATTTGACAATATTTGTTTTTTATGGTATAAACATTACGTTCGTGGTTTGCAAATAGCGAACATATTATTTTGCAGGAGGTATAGAATGAGTTTAAAGCCACAAGATGTTTTAGTTTTGCTTAAAATATTTCTTTTAAACCGTGATCATTATTCAATTAGAGAAATATCTAACGCTACAAAGATCAGTATTTCTGAAGTTCATTCCGCAATAAAAAGATGTCAAAAAAGCAATCTTATTAATCCTTTAAATAGAAGGGTTTTAAAAGCTCAAATGAGTGAATTTATTATACACGGTCTAAAATATGTCTTTCCCGCTGAATTGGGAACCCTTTCAAGGGGTTTACCTACTGCCCATTCCGCAAAGCCTCTCTCAAACCTTATTAGTTCAGAGAATTGTTATGTTTGGCCATATAGCAAAGGTGAAATTAGAGGGACAAGCATATTACCCCTTTACAAATCGGTTACCGAAGCAGTTCAGGAAGATCAAAAGTTATATGAATTTCTTGCACTTATAGATGCCTTAAGAATTGGGCGAGCCAGGGAGCTCAAAATTGCGGAAAAAGAAATCCTTAAAAGGATAAAAGAATATTAAATTTTAGGGACGGTGTTGCACTTATTTCACTTATACTTTGTTTTTACAAATATATATATTGAATTATAATGATATTTTTTGTTACTAAATGAGGTTTATCTCCATTTTAGTTGATCGATTTTCCAAGAAAACCCTGTTCACAATTGACAATGCGATTGTTTGTATTATCGTTCTATATGTACATAAATTTGATAATATTTTATTCCCCTGCTTCAATGTATCATTATGAGCCTGCACAATCATTGACTTTTCGACCTTCAACTCTTGAATATTATTGAAATGGATTATCGGGTCAAGCCCGATAATGACAGAAAAAAAATAACCCGCCTTGACACTTTATTAAATTATTTTACAAATTTTTTGGGAGATGAACCCTAAATGAAAAATATTAAAAAGTTCCTAAATTTAATTATGTTCAGGATTTTTACTGATAAGTGAAATAAGTGAAACACCGTCCCCCTTTTACCTTTTAAATTTTTCTCAATATAACGATCATTTCATTGTCGGTTTTAGAAAATAATTCCAATTCAAAATGAAACATTTTTTTCAATTCTGAAAGAAGTTCAAGAATTTCATTTTGACTCCACACATGAAAGTGAATACTATAGTTGATCTGCATAAGATATTCTATTTGTTTTTGAATATCATCTTCTGTTTTTAAATTACTTGTGTATCGCACCCATTCTTCATAATGTTGTTTTCTTGACCATTCTGACCCTTTATTATAATCTTTCATGAGATGTTGAAAAGTAGTAGTAGGGCGTTTTTTATCAAATGTAAATCTTTTATCGGGAATAGCCAAATATAAGATCCCTTTATTTTTCAAAACCCTAAAAAAACTTTCAATAGCTCCAATTGGATTCTGGCAATGTTCTATAAAGGAATTTGCTATAACAAAATCCTGACTTTCATTTTCGATAAGATCAAGAGTTTCACCATCACAGATACAATCAAGTTTAACTAATTTTCTACCTTTTAACTCCGGATATTGTTTAATCAGGTTCAAATTATTCATTCTGTCCACATACCTCACATTAACTTTTTTAGCAACCCGTAATGGATTATGTAATGCTCCTATTTCTATGCCCTTGCCTTTAATATAAATCCTTGCCATTGTTTCTCTGTCAAGATGGTTAGAATGTGTAATCTTTTTCAACCATATTCTAAAATTTACTAAAATTGTCTTTGCAATGTATCGTATGTCAATCATTTTTTAATTTCCTTTTTTGATCGTTCTCTATAAAGATTTAAATAGAGAGAATTGATATATTCAAGTGAAAATCTTTGATCTATGATCCCTGGTGAATTTTCTGATAATTTTTCATACAATGTTTTATTTTCGTATAATTTGATCAATTTTTTAAAAAGCTCATCAAAATCATTTACTAAAAAGCCATTTATGCTATTTTCTATAATATCAATCGTTCCACCAACTTTAAATGATATGACCGGAATTCCATAAGAAGATGCTTCAAGAAGCGTATTTGGAAAGCCCTCGTATTGGGAAACGCAAATTACTACTGAAAGATTATTGTATATTTTTTTTTCATCATCTATAAAATCATATATTTCAAATCTATCGGAAAGATTATTCATATCAATAAAAGATTGAATTTTACCCTTTAATTTCCCTCTTCCGATAAACTTAAAATTTATTGGATATTTTTGAATACAACTATTTTTCAAAAATGATTTTATTAACAGAATGTGTCTTTTAACGGAATGAAACCGTCCTATTAAACCAATAGTAAATGGATTATGTTGTGCTAAATTTACATCCTTTTCTTTAATTCCATTGGGAATATAATAAATCTTTTTTATTCCATGTCTTTTGCAAAAAGTATTATTATTGGAGAAATTGATCGTAAAAGTATCAACCTTATTTTTTGTAATTCTTTCCAGGCATAAATGAAATGGTTTTTTCCATTTATCCTCACTTCTAAAACTGTTTATCAATGGAACTCCTTTTGGCTTGAATAATCGTGAAAGAATGTTGGCATGAAAAAGAAAGGAATGGATCATATCATAATTTCCATCTCTTAAAATCCGTTTTAATTCCCCATATTTTTTCAAAGAAAACTTTTTCATATTGAGATTTGTTGCTTTTAATCCGTAGGATTTCGCTTTTTTGATCAATTCATTATTTCCCATCAAGGTCAGTAATTCTACATCATTATTTAAACCTTTTATGTATATCATCAAATTTAATAGGTTTTTTTCTGTTCCAGCTATATGAGAATCAGTAGTGATATATAATATCTTCATTTTTTAATCTTCTGAAAGAATTTATTGAGCCAATTTTCATCTTCTAAAAAATAGACAAGATTTCCCTCATACTTCTCTTTGAAAAATTTATCATCGGGTAAATTTTTATCAGGTCTCTGTATAGTGTCTAATTGCCCATCAGTATATTTAGTTTGATAACCTTTAAATGAATTCATCATATTGTATTTTACCATCGTTCCTATAGAATAACTTTAACACTGCAAAAGTGGTAATTGAATCTTTTTGGCTGCCAGAGAAATGAATATGAGAATGTTAATTGCTTTATTGTATATCCGATGCCCACCGAATTGAATCTTGCATTTTCACCAAATCCAAAAAAACTACCGTCAGGCAATCTATATAATATACCATAAAGTATATTCTCCCACCCGAAATTTTTGATATCATCAATTGATGAAACAAAACTATTTATCTGTATTCCCATGTAAAAACGGTTATTTTTGCTTATTATAAAGTTTGTAATGATACCTTCTTTTAATTTCTGTTCCTCATCATCGGCAAAGTATAATCCTGGTTCCAATATAGAGGGAAATATTTTATTTTGAAATTGCCCTAAAAAACTATTGTCAATATTCAGACCACCGATATTTACAACCGAAAGTCCATAAAAATAATCTTTTCTATCGACAAATATACCTGCATCAAAACTATATCTATTCTCATCGGAAAAATAATTTTTAAATACAATTCCATAGAGGAAAGATTTGGATAATTTCCCTGAGAAACTAAATTTAATATTACTACTACTTTCCAATGTCTTCACATATTTTATTGAAAATAAGTATTCACTTAACTTAAAATTTAATTTTATTCCTCCTGAATATCTTTTAGCTGTGGAAAAATCATCAGTTATAGAAAATGAAAAAAAATAATTGTGCAATTGATTATAAGCAGGATTGATATTGTCTGAATTTGTAAAATTAAAAGGAATCAATACACCTCCGCACATATAATCCGTAGCATCGCCAAAGGCGATTAAACAAATAAAAAGAAAAAATATAAAACTAAACCTCTTCAAATAGATCCTCCTTTGTTTCGGTACCGTAAAAATATTAGAATTATTTTTATACCTAAAAGTATATTTTTTTGCTTCATTAATTTTTTTGAACTTTGAGCATCTTTGTTGCATCAGTCAATATCTGTATTTAATTTTGGAGGCAAAAAATCTTTATTTCCGAATAAACTATTGCTTGGATTTGTGCTATTTGCAAACCTCTTATTAGATAAATTGAAATGAACATTTTTAGTAAGATCATCGTTATTTATTCCTGAAAAATAATATTCACTATCTTCCCTCTGAAAATCGCCGGCTATTAGTGTTAAACGTATTCCATCGGATTCATTTTTAAGATCAAGTCCAGGAATGATCAAGGCATTCGGTTTAATATATCTTATAATGTTTCTCTGTATATCATCCATAATCGAAATGTCGTCATTCTTTCCCATTTCTACAAAAAGAACTCCTTTGCTAATATTCTTTATTGCATCCGCATCTATAAGCGGAAAATTCATTAATTCTTCAACAAGAAGTTCACCGATGGTCTTGCCTTGACTTTCCATATTTTTGGTGAGTTCTGCCATTGAAATATATGCTTCTTTACTATCTTTTAATACTGTTTTAATATCTTCAAAATCAACATTCATCGTTTGTGGTTTGTTTATAATATTTGAGATCACTTTTATACTTGTAGCAAATATCTCATTGCCCCATTTGAAAGCTTTACCAATCGGAAGTCCTTTTTCTTTAACGATCCGCCAGTTTGGAATTACTATTGCAGCATCTGATACTTCTTTTAATTTTAAAAGATAATCTTTAGCTATCTTGATCTTTGCTCCACCTTCAAATTCAAATGGAACCGTTACAATAGCAAGCGTTAGTATTTCCTTTTTGTGAGCAGCACGCGCAATAACCGGACCCATTCCGCTTCCTGTTCCGCCGCCCAGCCCGGCACAGATTACGACCATATCAGCGCCATTCACAGCATTTTCGATCTTGCTGATCTCATTCTCTGCGATTGCTTCCGCTTTACCTGGATTTGCCCCGGTTCCGCGACCATGAGTAATATCGTTACCCAATAGTAATTTTTCATCCGCTAAACTTTTTTCAAGATCCTGATTATCTGTGTTAATTGCAATGGTTTTTATATCGTAGTCAGGATTTTCTTTTTTAAAAGAATTAATAGCATTTCCACCTTCACCACCAACACCGATCACATAGATCTTTGTAAGTCCCGAATCAATAGAGATTTTTATTTGATCACTCATATGACCTCCTCTTATTCTTTAAATTCTCTTAACCATTTTTTTACACTGGTTATTAGATTGATACCCTTTGAGCTTTTTATATATACATTACGCTTTTTTTCTATAATATAGGATCTTCCCCACAAGATCAATCCGATCACCGTGGAAAATTCGGGAGTAATATCAATGTTCTCAATTCCCGGGATCGTATGCTCTACCTGTCCGATCTGTATAATTAACGGAAAATGAGAGCTTGCAATATCAAGCATTTCATAAGCCATAGCTCCGCCACCTGTTATTACAATACCTGCCGAGAATTTTTCTTGTTCCATATAGTACTGAAGTTTATTATATATATTTCCGAAGATAGAATTAAATTTTTCCACGATATCTTTTTTTATGTTGGGCACGCGAATTTGTCTTTCCGCTCCACCGATTGTTTCAACAACGATCGTGTTTTTTCCGGAGAGAATGATCCTTTCAAATTCCACCTTTAATTTTTCTGCCGTATCAAGATTTAATGAGAAATCCTTTGCAATATCAAGTGTGATTTCTTTTCCGCCTCCAATGAAGGAGCTTGCAAAAAGTAAACTTTCATCACTATAAGCAGCAATATCAACATTTTCACCACCGATATCTATCATTATTACTCCGAGTTTTTTTTGATCATCACTAATTACAGTTTCTGCGGAAGCAAGTGAGTTGAGAACGAAGATTGGTTCTCTGACTCCCAGCGAATCATAGATCACATTTTTTAAATTGCTGATCTGGTATTTGCTTGTTGCAAGAATATAACTATTAACACTTAATTTTTGACCTTCTAATCCCTCCGGATTTTTTATAAACGGGGTATTATCAATGGAATAATATCTTGGTATCTTATGCAGAATATAACTTTTTTCATAAAGTCCGTCCGCATCCGAATTTTGTATAACGCTCTCAATATCTCCTTTTGTGATCCGTTTGTCCCGATGGTCAATTGTAATAACATTGTTCAATGTTCCATCGTATCCTTTAATATCTTCGCCTGTGATATTAACAAAATAATGTGATATATCCTTTTCTTTTAACCCGCTAAGATTTACTACTTCTTCAAAGCAATCTTTTAATGTATCCGTTGCTTCTCTCAGGTTTATAACCTTACCGCCTTTTATGGCATTACAGACCTTTTTGGTCCCCCCAAGTATTTCAAGTTCACCGGTTTCATCAATACTTGCAATTAATAACTTAAATTGGTAGCCACCAAGATCAAGAGCACATATATAATTCATTTTATTCCTCCCAACATCAATATTCCCATTTTATTAAATCGTAGATCTATTCCAATGATCTTTTCTTTTATATCTAAGTGTTGACCCTTTATCATATTTATATAGTTCATTTTATCTATTCCCTCCAAATTCCTATCTAATTTAACAATAAATCCATTCCTGAGAACAAATTCGATCTCCCGTTTTTTTATAATTACTTTTTCTAATGATACATTTATGTTTTGTATCTTGCCAATAGCCCTTTTTAATGAAGTAGATTCTTCGCTATCGCTCGGAATGACGAAACTTTTGATCCTGCCAATAACCATTTTTAAATATTTATTTTCATTCATATTATTTAATATAAAGTGAATTCCCCTCTTTGAGTTTGAACTTACTATCATTCCGTCTTCAAGAAGATCATAAGATTTGTTCTCATTTATGACATATCCGACAACTTGTTTTTCCTCAATAGTAATATTCAATATATTGGGTAAGATTTTTTCGTAGTTGATCTTTTTAATGTATCGGTTTGTATAAAGTTTGTCGATTATTTTGTTCAGATTAACGGTAAGTAAATTCTTTCCGATCAATTCATTTGTTGTCTTCATAATCCACTCATTTTGTATGTATTTCAATTCATTTACTTTTATCGTATCAATAATAAATACATATTTACAACCTAAAAGTAAAATAAGAGTGATAAATAAAAAACTAATCTTTTTGTTCATATCGTCTCACTGCGTTTTTTAAGATCATTTCAACAAGTTCATCATAAGAAACACCATCATATACCGCTACCTGAGGAAGATCGGAAAGATCGGTCATTCCCGGGATCGTATTTACATCATGCCAATAGACGGTACCATTTTTCAAGATACAATCGATTCTTGCAAAGTCCTTCAGATCTAATAATGAAAAAATCGCCTCTGCTTCACTTTTTATTTTTTTTGTCGTTTTATTATTTACTTTTGCCGGAACGATAAACTCCGTCGCTCCTTTTACATATTTTGCTTCATAGTTATAAAATTTTTTCTTTGCCCTTATTTCCATTAGAGAAAAAGATATTGTTCTTTTATTCTCTTCAATGATCCCGCAGGTGATCTCCTGTCCTTTTATATATTCCTCAACAATGACTATTCCATAATTTTTAAATATTTTGTTGCTGTTTTTATTTGCTTTTTCAATATTATCACACATTACAACACCAATACTTGAACCCTGTTCGGATGCCTTGACAACAACCTTTTTGTGATCTTTAAATAGCCGATTTAATTTGTTATTGATCTCTTTTCTTTTCGTTATTACGACGAATTCGGGAACCGTAAAATTGTAATGTTTTAAAAGAGGTTGGCAAATATGTTTTGCCATTGTAATGACCTGTGCCTCTGTTTTACTGCCTATATAAGGTATTTTGTATAGATCAAGAAAAGCTGCCATTCTCCCATTTTCACCTTCTCCGCCGTGAATTATATTAAAGACCATTGCAGGATTTGAAGAAATTAGTTCATTGATATTATTGCCGTCAAATATAAACTTTTGAACATTGTATCCACTTCTTTTCAAACTGTTATAGATATTTTCACCGCTTTTTAAAGAAATCTTTCTTTCCGGAGATGTTCCACCCATTAAGACAACTATCTTTTTATTTTTCATCTTTTAAACACCTTTATTTCTAATAAAAGTTCAATTCCAAAAAGCTTTAAAACACGGTTTCTTACAATATTGATCATCTCAATAAAATCATTATAATTTGCTTTCCCATTATTGATAAAGAAATTTCCATGGACCTTACTTATTTCCAGATCACATATCCGATAACCCTTTAATCCTGCTTTTTCAATTAATATTCCCGCATAATTATTCTCCGGGTTCTTAAATACCGATCCGCAGGTTCTTCCGCTCGGTTGATTTTTTCTTTTCTCCACAATCAGATATTTCTCTTTTAAAAGTTGTTCTTTTCTACCTTTTATCTTCTTAAAGGTTATCCCGTAAATAAAGTTTCTGATATTACCATTTCTGTAGGTCGGGGTAAATTCATTTTCGATATTCATTGATCCATCCGGGTTTATTGTTTCAACTGATTTGATAATATCAAAAATAGAATTAGCGGTAGCACTTGCATTTCCAGAGATTGCTCCGCCAATGGTACCAGGTATTCCGTAAAGGGGAATAAATCCCGATATCTCTTTATCAATTGATAACTCAACTAATTTGGAACTATTGTAACCGCATTCTAAAAATAGTTCATTTTCTCTCTCATCAAGTCCATCAAGTTCAACCGTAGAAAGATAAGGTCTTGTATGAAGACCGTCTTCAAAAACAATATTGGTTCCACTGCCTATGATCCCAATATTCCTGCCGAATTTTTTAAATAATGATTTGGCATTATCTAAGGTTTCAGGATAATAGATCACTTTCGCAGTTCCGCCTATCCCAATGGATGATATCTTACTAAGTTCTATATTATTTTTAATCTTCATCTAATATTTCTCTTCCCTTTAAATAATAATCACCGGCGCCAAGAAATAGGACAACATCTCCCTTTTCCAAATTAAGTCCGTCAAGAAGTTTTTTAAGATTCTTTCTACCTATATAAAAAACATTCTTTTTACCTGTTTCAATTATTTTATCAGTCAATAATTGAGAATTCATTCCCTTGATCGGCTTTTCGGATGCAGGGTAGATATTTGCAATGAACAATATATCCGTATCCTTAAAAGAGGTTGCAAAATCATCAAGTAATTCCTTTGTTCTTGAGTATCTATGTGGCTGGAATACCGTTATCAATCTCTTTTCTTTTATCTTTGAAAATGCGGAGAGGGTTGCTTTTATTTCTGTCGGATGATGTCCATAATCATTATAGATCAATGCCCCATTGTAATTACCCATAAATTCATCTCTTCTTGCAAGCCCGCTATACGATGCTATTGAACCCTTAACGGTTTTTATATTCAATCCAAGAACAGATGCAAGTGCGATTACCGAAAGGGTGTTGGATATGTAATGCCATCCTGTGTAGGGTATCTTAAAATGTCCAAGATACTTATCCCACTTTTTTACATCAAAGCTGCTTCCGCTTCTATTCATTACAATATTTTCCGCAAAAAAATCAGACTTATTTTTATACCCATAAGTATAATTTTTAGTTTTTATATTCGGAATGATCTTTCGTATATTTTTATCATCATTATTAAGAATATTAAATCCGAAAAAAGGTGGTTTATTCGCAAATTCCGTAAAGCATAAAAGCAAATTTTCAAAATTTCCATAATTGTTCAGATGATCATTATCAATGGATGTTATAATATTGATAATGGGAGAAAGAAGTAAAAATGTCTTATCGGATTCATCAGCTTCGGCTATGAGAAAATCACCTGTCCCAAGTTTTGCATTTCCTTGAATATAATCAAATCTTCCCCCGATGATCACCGTAGGCTTTGTTTTACAATCAATAAATACCTTTCCGCATATAGCGGTTGTAGATGATTTTCCATGCGTTCCTGCTATTGCAATGCCTTTTTTTATTCTCATAAGTTCAGCGAGCATTTCCGCTCTTTTAATAATATGGATATTCCTTTTTTTCGCTTCCTGTATCTCAGGATTGGAATTTTTAATTGCGGATGAATAAACAACTACATCTACATTTTCATTGATATTTTCTTTTTTGTGTTTGCAATAAACCTTTATTCCAATGGATATAAGATGATGTGTTGCCTCACTTCGGACAAGATCGGAACCTGTTATTTCAAATCCGAGATTATGAAGTATCTCTGCAATCCCGCTCATTCCAACACCACCGATACCGATAAAGTGTAATTTTTTTATTCCAAGCAACATTATATTCTCCTCATTATCTCTTTTTCTATTGAAACGGTATGTCTTTTTTCATATTCCATTCTTGCTTTTTGTGAAAGAGCTTTAAGCCTATTTATATCGTTATAAGCATCGTTAATAGATCTAAAAAGCACATCTTTATTCAGGTCATTCTCGGTTATCGGTTCACCGACAGCCATTTTTTTTATCCATTTTGCATTATGTAATTGATGGTTTCCTGCGGACCTTTTGAACGGAATATATATTCCGAACCTTCCCATTGCAAGATTTTCTTCAATGGTCATTGCACCCGCTCGGCATATTAACAGATTGCTTTTTTTAAGAAATTTTTTCATATCAAATATAAAATCTATTGCATTCACATAAGAATAATTGTTGAATTTGTTTATAAGATCAATATTTTTGTAGCCCGTTGCTATTGTAAAATGAAAATTGGCTTTTCTAATAAATTCATCATATTTTTTGAACATCTTTAAAAGTGTATCAAGTATTATCTTTGAGCCTTGTGAACCGCCGGTAACAAGTATTTCCTTTTTATTGTCGATAAATGAAAAGGATTCATTCTTCATTTCTTCTCTTACCGGATTTCCAGCTACCATGAATCTTCCAAAGCCGCTTTTTTTAGGTCCGAAGTTCATTCTGGAAAGAAAAGAAAGAATTCTATTGCTCTTGCCAATATAAATATTTCCTTCATAAGTAAAAAGCGGCACAAAAAGCAATATTGAAGCGATCCCAAGAGGGAAAGAGGTATAACCGCCTGTTATAACAGCACATCGAGGCTTTCTTTTAAAAAGTTCTACACAGCATTGAATAATGCCGACGCTATTTAGAAAAATAAAGTTGAAGATAGATATTATTGATTTCTCGGGGAATGGTGCGGAAAAGATCTTCTTATGTGAGAAATTGTATTTTTTTAAACTTGTAATTTCATATTTTTTCCCATCGATAAAAAATTTTGCTTCATAATTATATTTTCTGAAACTATTTCCAATAACTATTGCAGGAAAAAGATGTCCCCCCGTTTTTCCGGTTCCGAAGACTATATATTTATCCATCTTTTAACCTCACTGATTCACATATACCGAATCCGATCATAAAGGCAGTAAAAGAAGACCCGCCCTGTGATATAAGAGGTAAAACTGTTCCTGTTGGTGGTAAAGCACCGATCGCAACACCGATATTCAGACATGTTTGAATAGAACACAGAATAAAGAACAGGATAACAAAATATCTGAGCCTCATATCCTTACAAGTAATTCCGATCTTATATATATTCCAATACAACAGAAAATATAATAATAAAAGGAGTAGTGTCCCAATTCCTCCTATCTCTTCCGAGATAACCGCAAAGATAAAATCAGACCATGCTTCGGGAAGATAAAAGATTTTTTGATTACTTTTTCCCAATCCCTTGCCGAGTATGCCGCCGGTTCTAATTGCCTTTTGCGATTGTATGATCTGGTATCTTATGGTCTGTTCACCTTTTGTTGGTGATAAGATCGCTCTGAATCGATTTAATCGATAGTTTGAGGTTATAGTTGCCAGAAACAGCAGCGATACGATGATAGCGAACATTAGAATGATGTATTTGAACCGTGTTCTTGATATAAATAATCCGATAAAAAGTATTGTAAGTATCAAAATGGTAGTTCCAAAATCAGGTTCTATAAAGATAAGAAAAGTGCCTAATGCGATTATGAAAAAATTAAAAATAACCTTCCAATTTAATCCATTCCGATTTTTTACAATGATCTTACCCTGTTTATCCAGAGAGAATGCAAAGAGCATCGGTATAATGATCTTAAAAAATTCCGATGGTTGAATGGTTAACGGTCCTATCTTCAACCATCTCGTTGCATTGTTTATCTCACTTCCCTTAAATTCTACCATTAAAAGTAAAAAGATGATGGTGAATAGAAAGAGATAAATTAAAAACGGATCACTTACGAGTTTTTTAAATTTTACTATGGTAAAAAAAAGTATCCATCCGATTATGAAAAACAGAAGTTGCTTTGTAAACATAAAATACTTTGAATAATATTTATAATAAGAAAATACCGCCGAAGATGAAAAGACAAAGATAAGTCCGATAAGTGTTATGACAAATAAGTAAAATCTCATATTGTCAGTTTTTTTCATTTACGATCTCCCAAAAAAATCTTCCTCTTTCCTTATAATTTTCAAATCTATCAAAGCTCGGACAGCCGGGCGAAAAAAGTATTGTATCACCATCCGTCCCTTTTTCCAATGCAATATCCAATGCTTCTTCAATGGTAAATTGTCCGGCTACCTTGTCGGAATTCAATTCATTGGTAATATGCCTCGCTGCTTCTCCGACCGTTAATATGAATTTACAATATTTTTCAATAGAATCATTTAGAATTGTGAAATCGGATTTTTTTTCATCGGATCCACCAATAATCAAAATGACGGTTTTCTGTGTAAAACTCTCTACCGCTGCCCGTGTAGACTCAGGTGTTGTTGATTTACTGTCATTGTATATCTTAATATTCCGAATCTTTTTTATAAATTCGGTACGGTAGGAAAGTGGAGTGAAATTCTTTATTGCTTCTTGAATTTTTGCGAATGCAACATTACATAATAAGCCCATTACACCGGCAGCCATAACATTGTAAACATTGTGATACCCTAAAAGAGATATTAGACTTTTTTTAAGTTCATATTGCTTATCATTTATACTAAAAAGTATAATATTACTTTCTTTGTTGAAATAGGCCCCCCTATTGTTGTGTTTCTTCATACTGATGAGATGGTAATTTGATCTATCGCCAATTGAATTATTGATGTTCGCATCATCAATGTTGATTATTTTATATCCGTTTGTAAGCTCGAATATACGGAGTTTTGAGCGGATATACTTCTTCATTGTTCCGTATCTATTGAGATGATCCTCTGTAATATTTAAAAGGGCAGCACAATCAAATTCAACCTCCGATGATATATCTATCTGAAAGCTGCTCATCTCAAGACAGAAAACCTCATAATCTTTTGAGATACCGTTTGTCGGAGATGCTCCAATATTTCCACCGACATAAGTCTTATATTTCTTTTCAAGAATATCACCCAAAAGCCGAGTTGTAGTGGTTTTACCATTTGTTCCCGTAATGGCAATCCATTTACTGTCTTTAATATTTCTGTATGCAAAATCTATATCGGAAATAATTTTTTTTCCGTTTTTCCGTAATTTCTTTACAATATCAATATTTAAGGGTATGCCGGGGGAAAGGATGATCTCTGAACAATCTTTAAAAAATTTTAGGGTATTTTTACCTCCCTCTATTTTTATATTATTTTTTTGAAATTGTTCTCTCTGTTTTTTGTCTATTACCTTTTCTTCTTTTTTTTCAGAAAGAAAAACATTATATCCAAGTTTTCTTGCATTTATAGCACTTTCAACTCCGGTAATGCCTGCTCCTATTATGCCTATATTTTTCATTACCTCACCTTAATTGTTACGAAAGCAATAAGCGAAAGAAGGATGGCAATTATCACAAATCGAATCACAATTTTTGATTCCGGAATATTTTTTTTCTCGAAATGATGATGAATAGGTGCCATTTTAAACATTCGTTTTCCAAATATTTTTAGACTGCTTACTTGAAGAATGACCGACATCGTTTCAAGCATGAATAATCCGCCGATCAGGATTAAAAGCAGTTCTTGTTTTACCATAATAGCCATCATTCCAATAACAAAACCAAGATGAAGGGAACCTGAATCTCCCATAAATACCTGAGCAGGATAAAAATTATACCACAAAAAACCAAATCCAACCCCCACAAGTGCCCCGCCATATATGGTAATTTCACCGACATTAGTAATAAATGGAATATTTAGATATTCTGCATAGATCACATTTCCTGTAAAATAAGCAATCAGCACAAGTGCGGATATACTGACAATTGATAGTGATATTGCAAGTCCGTCAAGTCCGTCGGTCAGATTTACCGAATTTGATGTTGAAAGCAGAACAATTACAATAAGAAGGATATAAAATATCCCAAGGTCAGGTGTAAGATGTTTAAAGATCGGAATGAGAAGTTCGGAATTGAAATCAGGGATTCTGTAAAGCAGTATTCCAATTATTAAAGCTGCTACAAAGAGAAGAGAAAATTTTATTTTACTTGATATCCCATCACCGCTTCTTTTATTTATTAGTTTCTTGTAATCATCAAAAAAGCCGATGAGAAAGCTCATAGTGCTTCCAAGAAGAAGCAGGAGAATGTATTGATTTGAAAAGTTGCCCCAGAGGAGAACGGTTATTATTGTAGCAAGAAAGATAAATATTCCTCCCATAGTGGGTGTTCCTTCTTTGCTATTATGTTTTCCATCAAAGTAAACCTTTACTTTATCCCCGATATTTTTTTTCTTTAAAAATTTTAACATTCCATTACCGAAGATCAAAAAGATCAAAAATCCCGTTATAAAAGCTCCGCCGGTTCTAATCGTTATATACTTAAATACCCTTAATATTCCGAATTCATTATATAATACCTGATACAAGAAATAAAACATTTAGACTCCTCCCCGCAATAAATTTGCGATCTTATAAACCTCTGTTTTGTGAGAACCCTTCAATAAAAGTATATCAAAACTATCAATGTGTCTTTCAAGGTAGCCGTATATTTCGTTCTCATCATTCATTTTTATCCAATTTTGAGGAATGCTTTCAGCAAACCCGCCTTTTGCTATGACAAGAGAAGGCTTCCCCTTAAAAATAATTTCAAATAACTTTTTTTCATACTCTTTTTCATAGATTCCGAGTTCGAGCATTCTTCCTATCACCAATGCTTTTCGCCCTCTTTTTGAAAAAAGATATTCTAAGCTTTTATTAAATGAAGTTGGGTTGGCGTTGTAAGCGTCATCAATGATTGTTTTTCCCCGCCACTCAAATACCTTCATTCTCTCAGGTTCAAATTGATTCAATGCTTTTAGGGCTACTTCTTTCTCTATCTTGAGCATTTCTGAAACGGCAAGGGCAAATCTCACATTGGAGGTGAAATAATTCAACTTTTTCGGTATTTCAATCTCGGAAAGAGACTTATCTGAGATAAACGCCGCCTTTTTATAGTTGCGGTATTTTCTGAAAACCTTATCATCCGGTAAAAAAATATTTCCGTTTTTCTCTTTAACAAAATCAATCAGAAAGGATTTCTCTTTAAATACCCCTTCTATTGAGCCGAAAAATTCAAGATGAGAAGGACCGATATTTAAACAAACACAAACATCGGGTTCCGATGTAACGGTTTCTTTTTCTATTTCTCCAAAATGATTACTGCCAAGTTCAATTATGAGGATGTCGGTATTTTCATCCATTGATAGGATCGTTTTTGGTACACCTATGATATTGTTCTCATTTTTCTCTGTGCAATGAACATTAAATTTTGCATCAACCAATATTTGCCAAAGAATGCTTTTTGTAGTTGTTTTTCCGGTTGAGCCGGTAATTGCAATTACCAACGGAGCTACAAGCCTTCTGTATATCAAAGCAACATCACAATAAAATTGAAATGTATCATTCACAAAGTATCCCGCATTCCCTTCAAATTGCTTGTCACAATAAACATAACTGCAGCCCTTTTTGATTACATCATCAATAAAATTATGTCCGTCATAATTATCACCCTTTAAAGGGATAAAAAGGTCGTTTTTTTTGGCGATCCTGGAATCGGTAATGATTCTTTTCATTTTTATATTATAGTTGGGAAGTAATTTTTTCACTGCTTTTTCAATTTTCATTTAATATTTTTAAAACCTCCTCCTTATCCGAAAAATGATGCTTTGTATTGCCAATGATCTGATAATCCTCATGCCCTTTCCCTGCAATTACCACAATATCGGAATGCTTATTAGCCATTTTCATTCCTTTCCTTATTGCATATTCCCTATCCTCAATAACGATAGCGTTTTTTCTATTTTTCAATCCATCTAAAATGTCTTCTATAATTGCGGTCGGAGCTTCACTACGAGGATTATCGGATGTTACAATAATAGTATCACTGAGCTGTTCGGCAACTGCTCCCATTTTAGGTCGCTTTGTTTTGTCTCTGTCGCCTCCGGCACCAAATATCGTAATGATCCTATTATGAGGGATCTCTCTTACAGATGACAAAAGATTGTGAAGAGCATCATCGGTATGTGCATAATCAATAATTACAATAAAATTCCTGCCTCTCAATACCTCATATCGTCCGGGAACCCCGGCAAGATCTCCAACACCGGCAATTGCATTCTTTATATCAATGCCCAACTCCACGGCAAGAGCTATTGCACCTAAACTATTATATACTGAAAACTCACCGTTCATTTTAAGGCGAGTCTCGTATATTTTTCTTTTATACTTAAAGGTATAAAATGAACCGTCTTGACTTAACTTTATTCTTTTAAGTTTAAAATCGCCGTTCTTTCCATAAGTAATCGCTCTATTTATATTATTTTTTTTAACTGCATTTGTAAGTCTGTTGCAATCACTGTTCATCACGATCTTTGTTTTTTCCTTTATATGATCAAAGATCATCATCTTACTATCAATATAATTTTTAAATGTTTTATGAAAATCAAGATGATCCTGCGAGATATTTGTCAGAATAATGCCGTCAAACTTTATTTTAGAGATCCTATTTTCTTTCAAGGCATGTGATGAAACCTCCATTATTATATTATCTATCTTGTTTTGATGGCTCACGGCAAAGAGTTTAAAAAGTTCACTTGAAAAAGGGGTTGTATTCAATGATTGAATATTTTTATTTCCTATGCGGTTTCCTATTGTTCCGATAATGGAAGTAGATATTTTTTGCCTTTTGAATATTTCTCTTAAAAAATAGGTTGTTGATGTTTTTCCATTTGTTCCCGTAATTCCGTATATCTTCAATTTATTGATAATTTCTTCATAATAATCGTAGGCAAGATCATTTAAATAATTTATAGGGTCTTTTATCTTTATATATTGAATATTATCTTTTATGCCATTTTCGGTATCCGTTCCAATAACGATCTTTGCCCCTCTTTTCACTGCATCCGCAATAAAATTATGTCCATCCCGAAACTTTCCTTTCAAAGCAAAGAAAATGGAATCGTTTTTTATATTTTGTGAGTTGATCTCTATACTTGAAGGATATGTATTTAATCCATATTTTTTTAGAAGATCGAACTTATTCATCTTTTTCTCTTTTATAAGTAAAGGTAACACGGTTAAGTTTATAGTAGAACAATCTCTCGGCAATATCTTTAAAAACAGGTGCAGCAACATCACCACCATATATTTTGTATTTTGGCTCATCTATAAATACGCCTATGGTATATTGGGGATCATCAGCAGGGAAATAGCCGACAAAGGAGGCAAGATAGCGTTCTTCTGAATATTTTTTGGTCTTTCTATCGTATTTATTTGCTGTCCCCGTTTTTCCTGCAAATTGGATATCATTGCTATTTATTTTTTTCGCCGTTCCCTCCTTTACGACATTTCTCAGTGCGGTTTGAAGAAAATCAATGGTTTTTTTGTTAAATATATTATTGTCGAATATTTCTGTTCTATCTTTCTTTAAAAAAATCGGTTTTATCAGTTTACCATAAGTGGGTATTGTGTTAAATGCTACAAGGAAATTGATCAATGATGCCGATATTTCATATCCCATACCAAATGAGATCATACTGTAATTCTTTACCCACCTTCTGTAATCAAGTATCTTTCCTTTTTGATATCCGGATATCGGAATTCCTAATCCTCTCTGTAGATTCAAGATAGCAATAAGATATGTGTAGAGTTCTAATTTATCACCTTTTTCCTCGTACACCTGCATTATTTTTGACATACCTATATTTGATGAATGAACAAGTATTTTCTCTAAATTAAGGGTTTTAAATTTTTCTACATCCTCTATTATCCGAAACTTTTGTCCTGTTTTTATCTTATATTTCCCGTTCTCACAGTAAAATTTACTTCTTTGTGTAATGATCGATTTCCCATCTTTATCTCTATAATTAAGAAGATATCCAATGATCATCGGTTTAATAATGGATCCGACCTCATAAAGGGAAGCAATTCCTTTATTCATAAATCTTTCATAAGGGTAATCGGAGTAATTGTTGGGATCAAAACCCGGATAATTTACAAATCCGACGATCCGTCCCGTTTGTGATTCCATAATTATTGCACAACCGGCTTTTGCTCTATATTTATTAACACTTTTTTTTAGATATTTGTATGAAAAATTTTGAATGACAGAATCAATTGTAAGGCTAATATCTTCTCCATTCTTCGGTTCAAGTATCCAATTTGATCTTCCCCATTTGCCTTCTCTAATTATGGGCATTGATCCTTTAATATATTCCCCGTCGATACCTTTTAAAGAAAGATTAAGAAAACTTTCTATGCCATATTTCGGATTTCCTTCTCTATCTATATAGCCGGTAACCGTACCATAAATTTTTGGAAAAGGGTAAAATCGTTTATAATGACGAATAACATAGATCTTTCCACGAATATCCGGTATATTTAATTTCGTATCAACTTTATTTATTATATCATGGTAAAGTGTTGTACCAAGTTCATCCCTTGAAAAGCATATCGCCCCTCTGTTCTCTAATAATCGTTCCATTCTTTTTTTTAAGTTAGCGATCGTTTTTTTACTTTTTTTATACCTTGAAAGTTCAGTAATAATAATTTTTTCTATGTCAATTATTTCTTTATTACTTAGTTTTCCGGTATAAAAATAAAGATCATTAAGTTCAATGGAAGTAGCAATCAGTCTGCCCTCACTATCAAGGATATCACCTCTTTTCGCTTTTACTTTTTCAACTTGGATCTTTTTTGAAATATTCTTCGTCCCCACCTGAAGTTTTATAAGTCGGAAAAAGATAAATAATGAGAATAAAACCATAAAAAATAAGATGGATTTCAGTCTAATATTATTCATTGAAGTCGATATCCTTTTTTTTGCCTACATATCCCATATTAAACGGCGGGTTTGTTATAAGATGTTCTATTTGATCGTAATTACCCATTGTGTAATATTCAAGTCTGAGTTTTTTGCTGTAATTTCTAAGCATTTCAATTGTTCGTTCCTTTTTTGATATCTCATAATATTTGATCTTCACATTAACTTGATTGTTTACATAGAAAAAAAGCAGAATTGAAAGCAAAACAAGGATAAATGTGAGCAAATTTTTATCTTTCATAATAGTTTAAATATCCTCATTCGTGCACTTCTTGCCGCTTTATTTTTCTTTACTTCATCCCATTGAGGTTTAAGGACATGTTTTGTAAATAGTTCAATTTTGTTTTCCCGTAAGAGTTCTTTGATCCTTGTTTTTATAAGTCTATCTTCACCTGAATGATAGGCAATAAAGATAAAAAGCGAATTCCTGTTCCCGATCGTTTCTATATGTTGAAGGAATTCCGCTACATCGGAAAGTTCATTATTCACCTCTATCCTCAATGCCTGAAACACCAATGTCAGAGGATGTTTTTTTTCATAATTTCTTTTGAAATTCAAACAACTCAATAGGTCCCTTACGGATACAAATATATTCTTTTTTCTCCAATTTATAATTCTTTCGGCAAGTGTATCACTCTTTTTTATATCTCCATAATCTGTAAATATTCGTATTAGATCATTGTATGAATAATTATTAAGTATAAAAGCGGCATCAATTTTTGTATTTTGTGAAAATCGCATATCAAGTTTATCCTCAGAGCGGTTGAATGAAAACCCCCTGTTTTCACTCCTTATATGATACATTGAAAGCCCGAGATCAAGTAGGAACACGCCGATATTTTCCCTATAATGGTTTCTAATATTTATGTATGAATCATTATATATCACAACATCACTTCCCACTCTTTTTTGTGCAATTTTGATAATATAGTCATCTTTGTCAATGCCGATAAATTTCCAATCTTCAAGATGTGTCCTTAAAAATTCAGTATGACCACCCTCACCAATAGTACAATCACAAAAGGTTTTAATAACAGCATATTTTGCGGTATATTCTAAGATCTTTTTTTGCATTACCGGTTTGTGATGTATCATATATCATACTTTTCATTTATACTTTTTAAAATATTACTTAGATCTTCGGAATCAGGAGAAAGTTCTTCCTCAATCATATTGTTATAATCATTTGGCAGCCATATTTTCATAAAATCACCTTCACCGGTGATCATTACTTCCCCTTCCAGTCCAAGTCTATTGATCAGCGGTTTCGGTATACGTATCCTACCCTGTTGGTCAAGTTCTATCTCAAAAGAATTTCCAAAGAAAAAAGTAAATATCTTTTGAGCGTTCACATCAAAAAATTTTAGATTTTCAAGATGATTCTCTATCTTGTCCGAATAGTTCTTGGGAAGCAAAAAGAGATATTTATATTTTTGTGAAAAACCGGGGAGAATTATCAATTTATCCATACCATTTTCTTTAAGGGTTGTCTTCATTGCGTTTGGCAGCATTATCCGCCCTTTACTATCAATTGAATAAGAATAGTTGCCTCTAAATTTCATAGGAAATTCCTTAAATACTTGACTTTATTAGAATAAAGTTCTAAAATAAAGAGAAATGAACGAATACACATATTATACCTTACCATTAAAAAGATTATACAACGATATTCGTTTCAAAGTCAAGCAATTTCCCATTTTTTACCATTTTTTACCACAACCAAACTATATATTGACGAGAAAGTTTTTTATTCACTATATAGATACTAAAAATATACCAAAAATTTTAAGGAGGTATTTATGCTTATAATTGGATTATTAGTTGGAGTAGTATTGCTTGTTCTACTTTTTGTTTTAGTTTTTTCATTATCCTTTTTCAATCTCTTTCATATCCTTACATCTGCTTTTCTCTTTGGAGGATTTCCGCTTTTTGCGGTTCTGGTAATTATTGAATATTTCTTTTTAAAAGGAGTAGTGAAAGAGGTAAAAAGAAAAGGTGTTCCTGCGGATCTTCCGCCCTCATTGATCAACAGAAGATTTATTAGTGATCTCTTTTTTCTTTTGCTTATTACTATCGTTTTAATATTTGGGGATAGATTGGTTCAGTATCTAATATTGAAAAAGTCATTGAACTCATTATTTACCGTAACTTCTTTAAGATCTATCTACTTTTCAGGAAGTTTTATTTTCCCGATCTATTTTGTCTATGCTACCTTTATTTCTCTCTTTGTCTTTTTCAAAAAGAAAGGGTTATTAAATTTTATTAAGAACAAGGTATTTCCGTTGATACTTTTAATTGTCCTTATTATCGCATCTGTTTTTTTTAGATGGGACATATCTTCAAATATGATAGAAACAGTTATAAATCCGGTAATCAGAGGAAAATATTTTGAAAAGAATATTGACAGGATTAAAGATCCGAGATTAAATTCATTATATAATCTACGTGCCGGAGAAAGTTATGTAATCTCTGCCATTAGACATAACGAAAAATTAGAAGCCGCAAAGGGCTGGAATTATCTTCAAAAAGTTGAACATAAAAAATATAAAAATTCATTGGAATATTACAAAATAACGCTTCTTGCAGCAAGAATACTTGATAAAGAGAAAGAAATAATAAATAGTTATGATCTGATTTTTAAGGCATACAAAAGTTTGCCGTATTCAATCTTAAATAATTTTCTCAATGATACATTGAACTTTAAAAAGCCACCATTTGAGAAAATACTGGATGTAGTAGAGAATAACAGCGAGCAGTTAAAAAATGATAAAGAAATAAACGAGGCATACAATTTTATCAGGAGTAATTTGGAAACAGATCAAACAGGATTGATTAAATATTACAATGCAAAGAAGGAAAAAAGACCCGAACGAAAAATAGCACTGCTCCATGAAATTATAGAAAGTGATACCGAATACCTGATCAAGGATGATGCTTATTTTTATTATATAGATGTGCTTGCAGACAGTAAACAAAAACGAACCGCATACAGTGAACTTATTAATTTTTTAACACTTTACCCTGATTCTACCTATATGAAACAGGTTGATAAGATAAAAGAGAAAATAAAATATACTACGATCTCAAACTCTGTTCTTAAAGGGAAAGATGAGCTATTCAATATTTCTACAAGGATCGATAACGATTTTTATATTGCATCAAATAATTCCATATATCAATTTTTTCCGAATAATTTTTCTTTAAATAATCTGTTTTCTTTTAATAAGCAAGAAAATGATAATGTGGCAAAAATAATACCATTAGATAAATATTTTTGGATATTTTATTATGGCGGTAGAGTAGATATGCTTAATCTAATCACAAGGGATAGAAAACTCCTTATACAGCCCTCCGCAAGCAGCTATGTAAATCCAAGTATTAGTGTTGATCGGAATCTATATATCGGTACTATGCAAGGAATATACAAATACACAAATGATGGTAAAAAGACAAAAATGATCACAAAAAGCAACGGGCTGATCTCTTCTAAGATATATTACCTTGACAAAAAAGGTTCAACTTTATATATTGGAACAGATAATTCATTTATCCTTTATAATGAAACAAAGATGCAGCCCATATTACAAAAAGGGTATCAGGATATTATTACCCATTCCAAGTTTTCAAATTATCAATATATAAACAAGATATCCAATAATATTTATGCCTTAGCCGATCTTGGTTTTGTGAGTTATTCATTGGCAAGGAAAATGTGGAATAAGCCACTTGCATTAGGACAGTTAAAGTTTTTTGACTATGATAAGAACTACCTTGTTTTTCTTTTAAAACAGCAAGATAAAAAAAATGGATATTCCCTCTATATCTTTGGTAGAAATACGGGAAAAAAGATAAAAGAGATCTATGATATTCCATTAGGTCCCCCTTATACCTTATTGCGGCTAACCGGTGGAAGTATCTTTCTTGCAAATGGAGAAAGAAAGGTTTTAAGGATCTCTCTCAATACCTGGAATATGGAAAAATTCAAAGGTGAGGTTGAAATGGGTGATATTATAAATCTGGAGATCGCAGACAATTATCTTATTATGCTTCAGCCGAAATGTATAAAACTTGTTGATTTAGGAGTAAAATAGATTGGAATTTTTAAGATGGCCTCAGTGGTTGAAGGAACATTATAAGAATAAAAAAGGTGATCCGTTTAATGTGAGTCATCTGATAAAATTAGAGGAGCTCCATACCGTTTGTCAGGAGGCACATTGCCCGAATATTAGGGAATGTTTCGGTTCCGGTAAAGCAACATTTTTGATAATGGGTAATACCTGTACAAGAAATTGTAGATTTTGTAATATTGATTCAGGTATCCCAGGTCCATTGGATTTCACGGAACTTGACCATCTCATTGAAACAATAAAGATAATGAAACTTAGATATATTGTAGTAACATCGGTTACAAGAGATGACATTGAAGATGGCGGTGCATCATTTTTTAGTAGGCTTGCTTTCAAAATAAAACAAGAATTTGATAATGTTAATGTTGAGTTTCTCATTCCCGATTTTCAAGGGAAAGAGAAAGCAATGGAAATCCTTGCAGATGCACCATTTGAGATATTAAACCACAATATTGAAACCGTCCCAAGATTATACGCCGATGTAAGACCGCAGGCAGATTTTGAAAGATCATTAAAGGTATTACGTTTTTTTGGCAAAAAGAATTTTATAACAAAATCCGGCGTGATGGTTGGTCTTGGAGAAATGGAGAATGAGATAAAAAAAACATTTGAAAAACTAAGGGATACAGGCACCGAGATACTAACGATAGGGCAGTATCTCCAACCGTCGTTAAGGCATTATTCCGTAAAAAAATATTACACACTAAAAGAATTTGATAAATTAAGGGATATTGCTTTGGAACTTGGTTTTAAAGAAGTATTTTCAGGTCCGTTCGTAAGATCTTCTTATATGGCGGAAACAACTAATTTAGCAAATAATAGGAGCAGCTTATGATTTTTGATGATTTCAAAATGATCAGAAAGGATAAAAGGTTCGGTTCAATGAACCTTACAACCGTAGAAATATACGATATTAAAAGGAATGGTATATACCAGGGAATGGGGAAAACATTAAACCTTTCTGTCGGAGGAATGCTGCTTGAGATATATGATCAGATCCCTGTTCAATTAAATTATGGTATCACATTACAGGTTGGTTTATTCGGAAGTAATATAGTTCTGGTCAAAGGCATTGTTAAATGGCTTCATTATTATGAGGGAAATATACGTATCGGTATACAATTTCTTCCGTTGACAAAAAAAATAAGCGATAAAATAACAAATTTTCTTGAGAAAATGGAATAGGATTTTAAATAAAAGAAAAATATTTCTTATTAAAGAACTTGTTAAACTATATAATTTTAATCTTGACATTTAACTAATACACCAAAAATAAATTGTCATTGCCTGTCTGCGTGCGGCACGCATAGGCAGGCGAAGGGTGAGTCGAAGCCATTATTTAGCCAAGTCGAAGATGAAGCCCTGAGCAAAGTCCCGTGCAAATACGGGATAAACTCCGGGAAAGCGTGGGGGAAACGACTGTAGCAATCTCATTTTTCCTCTCGTCATTCAGAGGGAGCCCCGTTTTAATACGGGGTAAACTCAGCGACTGTGGAATCTATCTTTGGAGTTTACCCCGAACTTGATTCGGGGTTATTATGAGCTTTTACAAAGTAAAAGCGTGATAATCTCATTTTTAGTTTTGGGACACAGTCTTGGGATGCACGATGCAAGCAACGTATGTCCCGCTTTTTCTCGGCGTACTTTCTTTTAACCTTAAATTCTATTTCCTTTGACTATATTGTTTTCGGGTAGTCTATCGTTATTTAAGGAAGAATCC
>JAUXGM010000021.1 GCA_030622125.1 bacterium
TACTTCGGCTAAAGCCTCAGTATGACGGACAGGAATGGATTCCACAGTCGCTTCACTCCTTCTGAATGACCCTGATAATGTCTTTCTTTGCGTCCTTTGCGTCTCTGCGGTGAGATAGTTCGGAAAAACAGTGCCAGGTTGACCCCATTACAGATGGAATCTCTAACGGGGCAAGCAGTTTCAGATTTTGGGGTTAAGAAATTTGAGAAAAAATAGAAAAGTGATATGTTTATATAAAGATGGAAAAATGAAAATTTTATTATAAAAAAGTGTAACATGTTATTGCATTATAACAACTATTATGTTATAATGCATATGTAAGTTATAAGAGGTGATTGTGAATATAAAGAAGGTGCAGGATTATTTCTTCAATGTTATTGGGATTGAAATTCAAATACTTCCACTGGGGAATGATTTTTTAAATAAATTAAATTATCAGCAAAAAAAAATATTTCAATATTATAAAGTAATAATTAATAATAATGATTTTATTTTAATTATTTTTGATGAGACACATTTTACACCAAATGAAATTAAAAATAATGTGGAAAATATAAAAAGAAAATTAAATAGAAAAGTGATAATAGTTAAAAACAAAATAAATTCTTATGATAGAATTAGGTTAATAAAATACAAAATTGGATTTATTATTCCAAACAAACATTTGTATATTCCCGAAATGTTAATTGATCTAAGAGAATCTTTTGATATTGAAAAAATAGTTAGAGAAAAATTTACTCCTTCAACTCAGTTTATTCTGATATTTCACTTGCTTAAACATAATTTAAGTGGGAAAACTCTTAATGAAGTTATAGAGATTATAGATAATTTTAACAAAAAAAATAATCACAATCTTATGAATTATTCAAAAATGACAATAAATAGAGCATTTAATGAATTGAAATATTTTAAAATATGTAATATTGAACGAAAAAAAGGAATGAATTATTTATTTTTCCCAAAGAATAAGAAAAAATTGTTGCATAAGGCTAAAAAATTTATGATTAATCCAATTTCAAAAAAAATAAGACTATATAAATCTTCAAATAAACTAAAGTTGAAACTTTATTCAGGTATAACAGCACTTTCTAAATATACTTTGATAGCACCTGAAAATATAAAAACATTCGCAATGTATAAAAAGCAATTTAATAAGGAAAGAATTCCTAATAATATGGAATTCAACGAATATTTTAATTTAGAGTTATGGGAATATAATCCCTTTTCTCTTTCATTGAATAAAAAAACTGTTGATCCAATATCTTTATATTTTTCATTAAAAGGGAGCAAAGATGAGAGAATTTCTAAATCTTTGGAAAATTTATTAAAGAATTGCTTATGATAGTGGGATTAGAAAAGTTCAAAACATATTTTAAGGATTATAATGATTTTTTTATAATTATTGGTGGGACAGCATGTTCATTATTATATGATACTGCGGGTTTAGAATTTAGAACCACTAAAGATATAGATATAATTATTACAATTACAAAAGCAAAAAGATCGGAAGCATTTTTAAAACAGTTTTATAAATTTATTAAGGATGGTAAATATTCTGTATTTCAAAAAGACGATAAATATTATTTTTATAGATTTATCAAGCCACAAAAAGAAGATTTTCCAGAACTTATTGAATTATTTTCAAAAGAGCAATTAAAAATGACTGAATTAATTGAAAGGAAGTATACTTCTTTGGATAAAAATGAAAATTATCACTTATCAGCAATAATTATTGAAAATGATTATTATAATCTAATTACTAAAAATATAGTGAATATAAATGATATGTCGGTTGCAAATCCGTTGGTGCTTATTTTTTTAAAAGCTATTGCATGGAATGATCTAAAAATGAAAAAAGAAAATGGTAAAAAAAATATTGATTCAAAAGAAATAAAAAAACATAGAAATGATATTGTAAGAATAAATGAAATCTTAACGAGTGAAAATAAATTATATATTACCCTAAAATTATATGATAAAGTTATAAATATTCTAAAAAAAATAGAAGAATCATTTACGGATGTTGATATAAGAAATATTGTTGGAAGAAAAAAGATTAATAAAAATGAAATTTTTAGAAATATAGTATCTAAATTCGAAATTAATAAGTAAAAAAAATAAAAAAATTTAAAAGACTTTAAAATCCGTATAATTCGTTAAATCCGTGGTTAAAAAATCTTATTTGGTAAAAAAACTGTTTTTTAAAAAAGTCCAAAATGTATTGGAATACGACAACTACTTGAATTTTAATGTTATTTCGGTAGAATATATTATGATAAAGGGATTTTTAATTGCTTTTGGCTTTATTGTTTTTATTTATGTCGGGAGTTTGCTTGTTATTAAATTGTTTTTCAAAGAAAAAATGGAGAAAAACAAGCGGTTTTTGATCCTGCTGAATACGGTTTTGCCTCTGATACTTTCTTTCCCTATTTTTTTAATATTTTATGAACCGTTTTTTAGGGATAAATTATTTCATTTTACAAATTTTTCCCGTTTTCCTTTTGTATTATGTTTTTTACTTTTTTTTGCCATTATAATATTGATCTTTGATCTTCTTTGTAAGCGAAAAAAATCATTTTTCGATAGATTTAGTTTAAAAGAAAAATTTCTCCTTCTAACATTTTTGCCTGCAATATCAGAGGAATGCATATTTAGAGGCATTTTTTTACTTCCTTTTTATCATTATTACCGGATATCGCTTTTTAATATCCCAATTGCCGTTTTGATGGGAGGATTACTATTTTCTTTTATTCATATAACGCAAATCTTTGCAAATATATCCTCAAAAGAACTTGTTATAACACTTTTTTTTGCGTTTCTTTTGGGTATCATAAATGGTTATCTTTTAATAGAAACAGGAAATATTCTGTATCCTGTTCTAATACATTTTGCCTTGAACTCCATTGGAATTTTGTTTTCAAAAAAGATTTAATTTTTTTAGATCTTTTTTTATTTCGTTATCAAGGGTATTAAAATTTATTTTTTTTCTTATTATTTTTATATCATTAAGAGTTTTTTGACTATCCTTTTCATCTTTTTCTAAAAATAGGTATCTACAAAAATATTTTAGAGCAAGTTTGTATTCATTTATTTCAAAATAAAATTCTCCCAATCTCTGATAACTTAATATGAGATAATAATTTGATCTCATTGAATGGGCGTAATTCAATCCTTTTTCCAATAATTCAATAACTTTTTTATGAGATTTTCCCCCCTTTTCATTTAATTCCAGTTGAGCAAAAATTAAATAATATTCTACCAGCAATTCCTTCATCTGCATCCTTTTACCATATTCACCGGAAAGTGTTAAAAAATATCTTGATCTCTTAAAATTTCCCAGCTTAAGATAGACTGCACCAAGGTTTAGCGAACCGATGGCAACACCTTTCAAATAATTTATTTTCTTTGACAGATCAAAATATTTTTTGAAATATATTAACGCATTTTTATATTTTCCCATAACCATATTTAAACTTCCAATGTTGTTGCTAATACGAGCGATACCTTGAATATCATTTATTGAAGTTGATATACTCAAAGCTTTTTTAAAATATTTTATAGAAAGATCATATTTTCTTAAAATTCTATAGACAGTTCCCAAATTGTTGTATGATAAACTTTCTCCCTTTCTATCAAAAATCTCACGATTTCTTTTGATGCTCCATTCAAACATTTCTATCGATTTTTTGTAATTCCCAATAGCCTTATGAATATTACCCAAATTGTTATAAGATTGTGCTTCTCCGTTTTTATAACCAACTTGTTTTGAATTTTTTAAAAAGGCTTCATAAGAATTTATTGCTTTTGAAAAATTCCCCTTGATTTTATAAATAATTCCTAAATTATTATTTATTTTCGCTATTTTAAATACATCATTGGTACTTTCAGCAAATTTTAATGCCCTTTTGAAATATTTTAGCGAATTGTCATAATCTCCCATAAGGTAATATATTCTCCCCAATGAGTTCCATATTTCACCTTTAATAGGTTCTTTTTTACTCGTGTCCGGAATATTGTTTACTAATTTGACATTAAATCGACATCTTTCAAAAGATTTCTTAAATTCACCGATATTTATAAAATACTTAGATAATAAAAGGTTTATTTCTATTTTTTTTTCATAGCATTTTAATGGTTTGAATCTTAAATTCTGTAAAAGTGCATCGATAGTTTTTTTCCCTTCGCCATTCCTACCTGTATCTAAATAAACATTTGTAATATTTTTTTTTATTTGAAAATACTGATGAAAATCATCTTGTGAATATTTTAATCCACCTTGAAAATAGTTTAATGCGTTATCAATATCCCCTAATAAAAAGTAAATTTCACCTAAATTAAGAAATGATTTGAAAACATATTCTTTCTTATTAAACATTTTATATTATTATAACAAGTAATAGAATAAAGTCAAGTAGAAAAATGGTGCTTTTGTGATTCAGACATAAGAAAAATAACTTCCGTGTCATTCAGAGGGAAGCGAAGAATTTATCTTTTAATCTTCGATTCGAGTCCGGGACACAGTCTTGGGACACACCAAAAAACAAGTGAAAAATGAATAGTGAAAAGTGAATAGTGACAGAAAAACCCAAACCCAAAATCCTAAATTTTATTTCCGTATTAACTTATTTTCTTATTCTCTGTTGCTCTGTGTGTTCTGTGATTATTTCATTACTCTAAAAAAAAACTTGTTTTGTAAAAAATTGAATTTGACTTTTTTTGTTTTTTTTTATACAATGACAAAAAAGGTAAATGAATGAAAAAAGATGATTCCGATAATACAATTTATGATGGGCGGGTAGAGAGACTTGCAAAATCCGGTGAAGAATTACAGAAAATAGCATTTTTAAGACATATTCTTACAAAAAAGGAATATCCGATATCAAGACTTCCTTTTGTCATAGGTCGTTCACAGGATTGTAGCATGACAATTGACGACGAAAAGATATCAAGAATTCACTGTACTATCAATAGAAAAACAAATACCTATATATTAGAAGATATGGGATCAACAAATGGAACGCTTGTAAATGATCACCCTATTTTAAAATGGATTTTGAAAAACGGTGATCTGATCAGTATCGGGGATGAAACCTTTCTTTTTGTAAAAAAGGGTAAAAAAATATAATATTTTTATAGGAGTTATTATGTGTAAACTAAGATCAGTGATGCTAACCGGTTTTTTGGCGTTGATTTTATTGGGCTGCTCAAGGGACAAACAAAAAAGCATTGTAGTTAAAACAGAGGTGGATAGGGTAAGTTACAGCCTTGGAATGAACATTGCAAAGGGTTTGAAGAGACAGGGAGTTGAACTCAATTCGGATATATTTGCAAAAGCGGTTAATGATGTCATAATTGGGAACAAAACTATGCTAACGGAAGAGGAAATGCGAGAAACTTTAAGAAATTACCAAAAAGAACTTCGTGAAAAGATGAAAAAAGAAAGAGAGATAATTGGAGAAAAAAATCAAAAAGAAGGCACTATTTTTTTGGAAGCAAATAAGAAAAAAGAAAGTGTTATTACCCTTTCAAGTGGACTTCAATACAAGATATTAAAAGAAGGAACAGGGAAATTTCCAAAACCTACCGACACTGTAATCTGTAATTACAAAGGAACTCTAATAGACGGAACCGTGTTTGATAGCTCGTATGAAAGAGGGAAACCGGCAACATTTACACTCAATCGTGTAATAAAAGGTTGGCAGGAAGCACTTCCGCTTATGAAGGTTGGTTCAAAGTGGGAACTTTATGTTCCGGGAGAACTTGGATATGGTAAAAGAGGCAGCGGGCAGAAAATAGGACCGGATGCTGCCTTGATATTTGAAATAGAATTATTGTCAATAAAAGAAATTTTGAAAAAATAAAAAGCCAACTCAATCGTAATAATCTCAAATATAATAACCACAGAGGCACAGAGCACACTGAGTTTAAAAAAGAAGAAATAAAACAAAAAAAGCAATATAATTTATTTAACCACGGATTTGACGGATTATACGGATTTTTAAGACATCTAAATTTTCAGTTTAAGTGATTTTACTAAATCACTTTTCATTAAATCTTTTTTTTAAAGTAGAAAATTAATTTTCTAATCTTTAAAAAGATTTAGAATAATGAAATTTCATTTCATAACTGAAAATTTAAAATTAAAACGCTGTTTTTCATATTATTTATAATCTGTTTAATCTGTCTAATCTGTGGTTACTATATTTTCTTATTCCCCTATCTACTTATTGCCTTATTCTCTGTTGCTCTGTGTGCTCTGTGGTTATTTTCCATTACCAAAAAAATCTTTCAGTGCATTCAGGCGATTTTCAAAGCTATTGTATAGTATATATTCATTTTCAGTATGATCACCACCGCCTCTTGGTCCGAGTCCATCTATTACCTTTAAACCAAATTGAGAAAGAAAATTCCCATCCGATGCTCCGCCGGTTTCATCAAAACTGAATTTTTCACCGTATTTTTCATAAGATTCTTTGAGCTTCTCTAAAAAAGCATCTTCTATTTCACTGTTCATAGGGTATCTTTTATCGTAAATAGTGATCTCCGTGCTTTCATCTTCATATTTTTCAAAGATGTTTTTAACCGTCAAAAAATCCTCACGGTTTATATACCGCAAGTCAAAATATGCCTTTGCAAGATTGGGAACGATATTCAATTTTTCACCGCCTTCGATCATTGCAATGTTTAATGTAACTCCGTTTTTTTCAAGTGGTTTGACCTCTGAAATAATATCTTTTATTTTATCTATCAGTGATAAGATCGCATTTTTCCCTTCAAAAAAAGAAGTTCCGGCGTGTGCTTTTTTGCCTTTTGTCCTTATCTTGAATTCTGCTATACCTTTTCTTTTTACTATTATACCTTGATTTTCCTTTGCCCCCTCAAAAACAAATCCATAATCAAATTTATCAGCATATTTTTTAAAAATCCCCTTTGAATCCTCAGAACCTATTTCTTCATCGGAATTAATTATTGCTTGCAAAAAAAGAGAATCGCTTTTTTTAAATTCTTCCAATAATTTTATGATCATTACAACCCCCGATTTCATATCTCCAACCCCTGGTCCGAAAGCATAATCGCCTTTTTTACTATATTGTGCCCAATTCACAGGAAAAACAGTATCAATATGTCCTATTAGAAGGAATCTTTTTTTCGGATCGTTACAGGTGTTTGTTATGATCAATGATCTATGCCCGCCTTTTCCTTCAACAAACTCGGTATTTAAACTATAGTTTTTCAATTCATCTAAAATAATATCAAAATTTTTGGAGATCCCCTTAAAATTGTAGGAATCAGAGTTTGTATTAACAAGTTTTTTTAATAATTCTTCCATATTCTCCAATTGATAATTGACAATTGATAATTGACAATTATTAAAACAAATTCTTTATTTTTGAATAGCATTTTTTACTCCATTTCTATTGCTTTTTTTGTTGATTTCACAATAGAACTTAACAATTTAATTATTTCTTTACATTTATTTAATAATTCAAAATGATTTTCCTCATTTAAATATTTTGTTACTATTAAAAGTTCCAGCCAGTATTCTGTTTCAGAAGCTTCTTTTAAAGCAATATTTATCTTTGATAGGAAATCCTTTTTACTTTGTGCTTGTCCTGATTCTTTAATATTTGCTCCAATACTTGTTCCTGATTTTAATAATTGTTTTGATAAAACATATTCTTTATTTTCATATAAATATTTATATGTTTTAATAATGTTTATTGCAAATTCAAATGCCTTTTCGTAAACAATATTTTCTTTCATACAAATTCCTTATAAATTTTATATTGTATTTTACTCTTTTTATTGTTAATTGTCAATCCTCCATTGTATTTAGTTCGTTATTTACTGCTTTTCGCCTCTGTAATTAATGGTTCTATATGATATTTATCGTTCAAAATTTTCTTATATTGTTTTTTTAATGTTGATTTTACAGGTCCGATCTTTACCCGATACCAGAGTCCTTTATTTGGAATAGTTGCCTTGAATATTTGAACTTTTATAAAATCCATCTGTAATTTTTCCTTTAAAGCATAAGCTTTTTCTATTTCTTGATATGAAGCCACCTGAATGTAGTAAAGCCTTCCGTCATCTTTTTCTATTTTCTCTACAATTTTGGGACTAATGGTCGGGATACTTTTTTTTACTGTTACGGAGCTTTTTGGTATTATTTTAGACAATTTGGGAGCCTGCTCCGCTTCATTTTTGGTAATCGGTTTTATCGGTTCCGAATTATCGGTTTCAAGTTTTTTCTTAAAATTAAAATTGATCATTTCTTTATTCGTTAATGGATTTTCCATAGCAGGGGAAGTTTTATTATTTTTTTTTCTCCCGGTTTGCATTATGAAAATACCTATCAATATAGATACAATAACGAAAATCAAAATAATAATTGTTCTTTTCATTAGGATTTTATCGCTTTTTTAATAATTCCTTCTATTTTCTTTAAGTGCTTATTCCATTCTTCCCGATCCGTGTATTCTCCTGTGAGGTTAAAACAGGGCTTATCTGAATCAGGAATTACACATATCCAGCCATCGCCCGGAAAATTACATTTTATACCATCTATCATTACAATATTTCTGTCTTTTAATGCCTCATACAATTCCCGCAACACTTTTCCTTTAAATTCATCCTTGACCGGTATCTTTGTTGTTACATATTTATATTTATAGTTTATCTTTTTCCAAATATCACTTAATTTTATATTTTCTCTGCTTATAATTGTTATGATCTTGCTTATTGCCATAATACCATCAAGTGCGTAATTAAATCCTGGAAACATAAAGGCACCCTCAACCGTTCCGACAAAGTCCGCTTCTATTTCCCGTGCTTTTTTGCCAAGAAATTTTAGAGCAACCGGTGATTGAATTACCTCAACATTTTTTCTTTTTGCATACTGATGAATATATTTTGGAGTATTTACAGGCAAAACCAGCCGTTTAAAATCATTATATTCAAGTAAAAGATAGGTAAGAAGTATCAATAATTTCTCATTTTCGTATTTTTTTCCCTTTTCGTCAACAAGGGCAAAAGATTCGCCACAATTATCAATTAAAAATCCCGCATCCATATTCAAGTTTTTTACAAGTTCGGACATCTGGGTAAGGTGAAAATTATATTCTTCTTTTTTATATGCGGTTCTATTTTCGTCTATTGCTCCATTTATAGATGTACAATTTTTTGTGATCTCACCAATAAGACTTGGTACTACCTTTGATGTTAATCCGGCGGAATAATCAATAACAACACTCAGTTTCTTTTCTATCTTTGCCACATTTAAGTAATTTTCATAACCTTCGCGATAGTATTCATAACTACGATACGGATATGATATATTTCCAACCGTATTGTAACTCATTCTGATGAAATCCTCGCGAAAAAACAATCTTTCAATACTTTTTTCCAGATTCACCGAGAGTTCAAATCCGTCGTCATCGTAAAATTTTATATCCATAAGTTCGGTATCAATCGGAGACATTCTAATAAAAACACCTCCTTTATACATTCCCTTTTTTAATTGATATCTCAGGACGGGAAGTGCAATATCCGAGAGATGATCAACATTGACACCAACGGAAAGCAGACCTGTTATGAATGCCCGTGATATCATCCGAGAAGATTTATGAGCGTCCCTGCCCAATAGAATTTTGTTGTCTTTACCGATTATTGTACCGTATACACTTCCAAGCTTGGCGGCAAATTCCGGATGAATCTCTAAATTAGCGATCCCCGTAACCCCATAATTTCCAAATAGGTGTTTATTCCACCTTTCACCCCATACAAGACTTTTATCAACAATGGAACCGTTTTCTATTGTTTTTTCCGGCCAGATCTTAATACCGGGATTTATAACAACCTCATCACCTATTTTAACAAGGTCACTTACTACGGCTTCCTCCGATATATAGCAATGCCTTCCAATTGAAGCACCATAACCGATAATGTTTTCATGCAGTCGTGATTTCTTGCCGATTACCGCCTTATTCCAGATAATAGAGTTTTTTATGACGACACCTTTTCCTATTTTGACATTTTTCCCGATAACGCTGTTCTCAATCTTACAATCATCATCAATAAATGAATTTTCACCGATAATAACCGTGCCTACAAAACTTATATTGTCCTTTATAACAACATTTTTATCACATCTCACATCTTGTCCCAATATATTTAACCGTTTTCCCGTTATATGTAATTTGACATAGCCCCTTAATATATCCCGATGAGCATGTTTGTATTCGGATATATTTCCTATATCTCGCCAATACCCTTTTGCAATATATGCTTTGATCTTTATCTTCTTATCCATTAGTTTTGGAAAAAGATCCTTTGAGAAATCAAAAAATGTCTTTTCCGGAATTTCCTCTAATATACTGTTTTTTACAACATAGATACCGCTATTGATCTGATCGGAAAAAACCTGTCCCCATGCGGGTTTCTCTAAAAATTTTGTAATCGTAGATTGATTATTGTGTATTACAATACCGTAATCAAGAGGGTTCGTAACGGATGTTAGAAAGATTGTAAACGGTGCTTTTTGTTCCTGTGCGAATTTAATTCCGGGTCTTAAGTCAAAATCGGTAAGAAGATCAGCCGAGATAATAATAAAGTCATCTTTCCCAATAAGGGAACCGGCATCTCTTACTGCTCCGGCTGTGCCGAAATCGGATTCCGCTTTATGATAATTGATATTTACTCCCCATTTATGTCCATCCTTGAAATAATTTTTTATCGTTTCACTCTGATAATATAAAATAACAATGATCTCTTTTATATTATTTTTCTTCAGAAGATTAATATTATGTTCCATTATCGGAACATTTATAATCGGCACCATTGGTTTTGGTGCATTATAAGTCAATGGTCTTAATCTTGTACCAAATCCCCCTGCCAGGATAACTCCTTTCATTTTTTCTTCCTCCTTTTACCGAAGCCTTTATTTCGTGTAATGTTCTCCCTTTTTTCCTTTACTATTGAGTCTTTTGAGCTTTCATTTTTCATTAAAAGAGAGGCATCCTGCTGATGTCCTTGATAGAATTCTTCAACCTTTTTTATATGTATAAATTCTTCAATTGATACCTTTTCACTCAATTTAAAAAACATTTCGGCAATATCATCTTCAATCTCTATCCACATATTTTGGAAAAGGTCAAAACTTTCTTTTTTATATTCGATAAGAGGGTCCTTTTGCCCATACGCTCTATATGAGATCACATCTCTTAATTGATCCATAGAATATAGGTGATCACGCCAATGAAAATCAAGAGGTTGAAGGGAGATCGATTTTAAAAAGAAAGGGAAATCCTCGCCAAGTTCCTTTTTTCTATTATCGAACATTACATCTATTTTTGTTTCAATCTCTTTGTATAAATTTTCCGGAACCAATTCCGTCGGATCGCTATTAAGAACTGTGATCCCTTCAATATTAAGATCTTCAAGATAATCTTTGGCATCGTTAAGTTTCCATTCATCCGGAAGTGCTTTTGCCGGAAAATATTTTTCAATATTACCAACAACACTACTTTTTAACATATCAAGAACCTCATATTCTATACCATCCATTGCTAATATTTTTCCTCTTAGACTATAAATGGATTTTCGCTGTCCGTTATTAACATCATCATATTTTAAAAGTTCTTTCCTTATTTCAAAGTTTCTTTCTTCAACCTGCTTTTGAGCACGTTCAATACCTTTTGATAATAATGGATGTTCTATTTGATCGCCTTCTTCAAAGCCCAATCTATCAAGCATATTTTTCATTCTATCCGAACCGAATAGATGTAATAGATCATCTTCTAATGAAACAAGAAATTTTGATGATCCAGGATCACCCTGCCTGCCTGATCTACCTCTCAACTGATTATCAATTCTTCTTGATTCATGCCTTTCGGTTCCAATGATATAAAGCCCGCATTCTACTTCTTTTTTACAGTTGATCTTTTCTTCAGCGCATTCTTTACAATCCGGTTTTGGCGGTTTTGCCCAACAGTACATCTCTCCATCTATACGAGGACATTTAACGATCCCTTCTCCTAATTTGATATCCGTACCTCTTCCCGCCATATTGGTTGCAATGGTAATTCCTCCCTTCTGTCCCGCTCTTTTTATAATCTCAGCTTCTCTTTGATGGTGTCTGGCATTGAGGACATTTACCTGTATCTGCTTTTTTGTTCTCAAAAGATTGGCAAGGTACTCCGAACTTTGAATAGAAGTTGTGCCGACAAGTATTGGTCGTCCCATTTTATGAAATTTGCTGATCTCCTCCACAACTGCATTAAATTTTGCTTTTTTTGTTTTATATATTACATCGTTATAGTCCCGTCTGATCATCGGTTCATTTGTCGGCATCACCAAAACATCAAGTTTGTATATCTGCATAAATTCGGTACCTTCCGTAAGTGCGGTTCCGGTCATTCCCGAAAGTTTTTTGTACATTCTAAAATAGTTTTGTATTGTGATCGTGGCAAGTGTCTGGTTCTCTTCTTTTACGGGAACATCTTCTTTCGCTTCAAGTGCTTGATGAAGACCGTCGGAAAATCTTCTTCCTTCGAGTACCCTACCCGTAAATTCATCAACGATCATAACCTGTTGGTCGCGAATAAGATAATCTACATCCCTTTTGAAACAATAATGGGCTTTTAATAACTGCTCTATATAGTGAACAAGATGAAATGTTTCCGGAGCATACAAATTTTCTATGCCTAACCACTCCTCCATTTTTTCAATCCCGCTTTCATTTATAGAAACATTTTTTGATTTTTCATCAACATCAAAATCACCTTCGATCATTGTTTTCACATGATGTTTAAATTTTTTAGTATCCCGAAATATATCATCGGAAATAGAAATATTTATCATGTATTTTTCTAATATGCTTCGTACCGAAGCTAAATCATTGCTTCCAATTATCTTATCAAGCTCCTCCATAATTCTGGTTACAATGTTTTTCTTATCATCAATAAGACGGGTAAGAATTCTATTAAAGAATTCGTCCATAGTTTCCTGATCCTGATAAAGAGCTTCCGTAATCTTGATCTTGGGAAAATTTATTCTATTGCAAAGTTCATTCAATTCATCTTCATTTTTTGATATAATATTCTTCTTCATTTCGTTATAATATTGATTCAAAAGTGAACTTGTTTTCAATCTTTTTACGAATTTATTCAATGTACCGTATTTCTTTGTGGATTCCACCGAGGGACCCGATATAATAAGAGGTGTTCGTGCTTCATCTATTAAGATCGAATCCACCTCATCGATAATACAGAAATCAAGTCCGGTTTGCACAGTGTGTTCAATACTTGTAACCATATTATCCCTGAGATAATCAAAACCGAATTCACTGTTAGTTCCATAAATGATATTACAACGATATGCCCGATGTCTTTCATCATACTCCATCATATTTTGAAGGATTCCAACCTCTAATCCCAAAAATTCATAGATCGGCGACATCCAGTCGGCATCTCTTCTTGCAAGGTAATCATTCACGGTAACAATATGTACTTTATAACCGGCAATGACATTTAGATAAGCGGGCATAGTTGCAGCCAATGTTTTTCCTTCACCTGTTTTCATTTCAGAGATCATTCCGCGATGCAGTACCATTCCACCTATCAATTGAACATCAAATGGTCTAAGACCGATGGTTCTTTCGGCTACCTCTCGGACAAGCGCAAATGCCTCAGGCAATACCTCTTCCATTTTCTGATCAACATCCTCAACATTTTTAAAGCGGTTCTTCAACTCATCACTAAAATCTTTTAATTCTTGATCACTTTTGTCTTTAAATTCCCCGGCAAGGCTATTTATCTTGTCAACATACGGAAGGAATTTCTTGATCTCCCTATCATTTCTATTTCCAAATATCTTCCCTAAAAAGTCCCAGATCATTTTAGATTCTCCTGAACATTTCCACAAAGTGAACATTTATATTTTTTCCCATATTTTACCATAATCGTAGAACTGCACTTATTACATTTTCCCTCTATCGGTGGATAGAAAATAAGAAAATCACATTTTATATCCGCCTTACTGTTATTGTTTTCGCAGATATAATATTTTCTCTTTTTTTTAGATATTTTTTCTAATATAAAACCACTACATTTTGGACATTTCAATCCTGATGAAAAACCCATCGAATATCCGCACTTTTCATTGGGACATTTGAGATATTTGCCCCATTTGCCAACTCTGACCTCCATTCCCGTCCCACATTTTGAACATTTTATCTCCGATTTTTCAATAATATTTTCTGTATATTTACAGTTGGGATAATTTAAACAGGAAATGAATTTTCCAAATTTTCCATCACGGTAAACAAGAACGCCACCACAAAGAGGACATTTTCTTCCAACCTTTTCCAACAGATCCTCTTTGATGGAATCTATCGAACTTTTTGCTTTTTCAAGCAATTTCAACAATAGATTCCAGATATCAATAACTGTTTTTTTATATTCAAGTTCTCCAAGTGCGATCTTATCCAATTTCTTTTCAAGATCTTTTGTGAAGTTATAGTCAAGTATCTCGGGAAAGCCTCTTACCAAAAAATCACTTACGATCATTCCGAGTTCACAGGGGATCAATGCCCTTTCAACTACATTCACATATTTCCTATCTATCAATGTTGAAACGATCGTAGCATAGGTTGATGGTCTGCCTATTCCTTTTTCTTCAAGTTGTTTTATCAGGGTACCCGATGTATACCTTGCCGGTGGCTTTGTTTCTTTTTCTTCGGGAAATATTTTTTTTAATTGAGTGGAAACACCTTCCGTTACCGTCAAAAATCCTTCCTTTTCTTCCTTTTGTTTATAGAGTACTCTAAATCCGTCAAATTTAATATTTCTAATGACATTTTGAAAGAGGTACTTATCATCGGTTGAACTGATTTTGATAGTTTGAACCGTGTCAATACCATCACTCATTTGAGATGCTAAAAATCGATTGAATATCAGTTCATATAATTTTCTTTGATCGAAAGCCAAACTTTTTTCTACCGCCTTTGGAGACTTATCAATATGTGTAGGTCTAATCGCTTCATGTGCATCCTGAATTTTTTTGCTGCTTTTCCTGATCTTCGATTTTCTATTTATATAACTTTTTCCGAATTCGGATGCAATGTAATTTTGTGCATCAAATTTTGCATTATCGGATATTCTAATAGAATCGGTTCGCATATAGGTTATCAAACCAACCGACTGTCCGCCTACCTTAATACCTTCATAAAGCATCTGGGCGATCCGCATTGTTCTTTTAGGGCTCCATCCATAGTTTTTTGATGCTGCCTGTTGAAGCGTAGATGTAATAAACGGTGGTGGCGAAGCAACCTTTTTTTCAGTTTTGTTCGCTTTTGAAACATAAAATTTTTCGTATCCTTTTAATTCGTTAACGATACCGTCACATTCTTTTTTAGACTCTATTTTTGCCTTTTTCTTATTGATGTTTTCAAGTTTAAATCTTGTATCGGAAAGATCAAAGATACTGAAAATTTCCCAATATTTTTCAGAAATGAATTTTTTTACCTTATCCTCTCGTTCGCACAACATTCTCAAAGCAACCGATTGAACCCTGCCTGCCGATAAACCCTTTTTAACCTTTTGCCATAGGAATGGCGAGAGCTTGTAACCGACAATGCGATCCAGTATTCTTCTTGCCTGCTGAGCGCAAAAGAGTTTTTCATTTATAGTGGTCTGGTGATCCATTCCGTTCTTTATACCGTAAGCGGTTATTTCGTTTATCAAGATCCTTATGAATTTCTTATCTTTTGCAAGTGATGCTATATGATAAGCAATTGCCTCGCCTTCTCGGTCGGGATCAGTCGCAAGATAAATCTCATCCGCACCGATGATCTCTTTTTTTAATTTTGTGATCGTCTCTTTTTTTTCCGGGATTTTAATATAGTTGATACTAATATCATTATCTTCTATCTTTACACCTAACCGATTTTTCGGAAGATCGATAATATGTCCCATTGATGCAACGACCTTATAGTTCTTTCCCAATATGGAACTTATCGTTTTAGTTTTTGTCGGTGATTCTACTATTACCAATTTATATCCCATTTTCAACTCCTCTATAGCTATTGTTGGATACTTTCAAAATTAAGCCTTTTAATTCAAGCTGAAATAGTATACCACTTAATTTGCCAAAATCAAAATTACCAACCTCTAAAAGATCGTCGAAGCTCATTACTCCCTCTCTTATCAGGTTGAATATCTTCTCTTCGTCCTGGGAAAGTTTGATTTCTCTTTTTGTCCTATATGGCAAGATATCATTGATGTCTATTACGATGTGTGCCATTGCATTTTTTATAAGATAATTTGTTCCTTGACAGTAAAGTTTTCCTATATCACCGGGTATGGCAAATACCTCTCTTCCTTGATCGATAGCTGATTTGGCAGTAATAAGTGAACCGCTTTTAATTCTTGCTTCAACAACAAGGGTACCCCATGAAAGTCCGGATATAATTCTATTTCTTATTGGAAATCGATATGGTTCCGGCTGGGTACCCGGAAAACATTCGGTAATTACCGCTCCATTTTCTATGATCCTATCTATCAGAACTTTGTTAAAAGACGGATAACATATATCTATTCCCGTAGCCATTACCGCAATTGTTTTGCCGCTTTTTAAACTTCCTTTATGAGCAAAGGAGTCAATGCCCATTGCCAAACCGGAGACAACAACCTGTCCCGTTGATGCAATTTTTTGCGAAAAATCAAGTGCAATTGATTTTCCATAAGGAGAAACTTTTCTTGAACCGACAATTGAAAATTTTTTCTTTTGCAGTAATGAGACATCTCCTCTAACATATAAAAGTAATGGCGGTGAATATATGGTCTTTAATTCTTCAGGGTATTCGTCGTCATCAATTGAAACAAGGTTTACATTTAATCCTTCCAAGATATCAAAAAGTTTCTTCCAGTCAATTGATTTTGACCTTTCCAATTTTAAATGTTGTTTTTTTGTCAATGTTATTTTATTCGGATTTTCAAAAAAATCATCCGCCGAGCTAAAATTCCTTGTAATAATTTTCTGAAAACGTAAGGAAAAATCGCAGAAATTAAATTTTAAATCGTTCTTATAATCAGAATTCCTTTGTCTCAAGATATTTATCTACATCCTTTAACCTGATCTTTACAATAGGCATTATCATCTCCTCATTGACATACCTACATCTCAAATTAAATCTGTTGTTTTTGAAGCGTTCTATGGTAAAATCTTCAGGCAAAACCTCTACGGATACTTTTTCCTTTGCGTTCAATTCCGAAAAAAATGTTTTTTGAATTTGAGTATCGGATAATTCTCTTGTTATCCTAATCCAATCCTCAGTTTCACGAAGTGCTCTTTTTATTCTCATTTGATCGTTAAAACTTCTTAAATGCGGGATTGTAAAAAGGACCACAGCAGTAATTAATATTACAATGATTAATGTGGTAACAAGGGTCGTCCCCTTTTGCCTCATTACCACTGTTCCTTGTATGTTACAGGGTCGCCAACTCTAAGCATTTCGGATCTTTTTAGCACAATCGCAGATGCCGAATAATTAAATACCTTTAAAACTCGTATAAGTCCAATTTCCTTTTCGTTAGTAACAATAGTTCCCCCAATGGGGTCTTTCGTCTTACCGGCTTTTTTTGATATATAAAATTCCTGCCCGGGTTTAACACCGTTCTCTTTCCCTAAATTTATAAAAATAATATCTTGTTCCGCACCAAGAAATTTTGCAATACCCTTTGCGGATGCGATTGCCCCGGTCTTTACCTCAGGGTCACCACCTTCGGGAATATACTGCCAGTCAGACGGATCATAAGTAGTAAGTTTGTCTCCTTTTACTATCCTGCAAAACGCTTTTTTTATTTCAGCTTTTATGGTATCTTCATTGATCTCAATAACCGTTAAAACTCCTTTTACAACTAATTTTTTGCCAAGCAATGAATGAGTATCCGGATCCTTAATTTTATCGGTAATATTGTATATCAGGTAATTACTGCCTATAACAACATCAGGATTATAGAAACTTAAAAAAGTAATCTCTAATGCTCCGTGAAATTCTTTAATTTTTTCCTCAAATCCGCTGATATAACCTTCTTCCGTTATCTCATCTTCTTGTATAACTCCTCCGGATGAAAGAACAAGGTTATCATAAGTAATCGGGATCTGGACATCTTTGATCACTTCTTCAATTTCTTCTGTTTCTTCCTCTTCTTCTTCCACTACTGTGGTTTTTTCTTCAGAAACCACATCTTTTTCTTTAGTGGTTTTTATAGGTTCTTCCTCAACTTTTTTTGGAGAAATTGCCATTTCCTTTTCTACCTCCATACTTTCAGCTGAAATATCGGGAAGAACAAGTTCGTCTTCCGGAAAAATAAGATCCGGATTCTGAATATAAGGATTTGCATCCCATATTTTGGGCCATAAGAACGGATTACTATAAAATTCTTTAGATATATTCCACAAGCAATCACCCTTTTTGATCTTATAAATCTTATTTTTAATCTCCAGGGTGTCACCATAGATCATAGATATGCATAAAATCGCAACAAGAAAAATAAAAATTATTTTCTTCATTTTGTTCTCCTTTTTAAAAAGCTTTTCCATCACAACCAAGTATCTTGATCTTTCTAATAACCATATCTTTTATTGCAGTTCGTGCAGGACCAAGGTATTTTCTCGGATCAAAATTCTCCGGATTGTCATGAAATGCTTTTCTAATATTTCCGGTCATTGCAAGCCGAAGGTCCGTATCAATATTTACTTTAGCAACATTCATCCCCGCCGCTTTTTTTATCATTTCTTCGGGCACACCCCTTGCATCACCAAGCTTTCCACCATAGGTGTTGCAAAGGTAAACAAATTCCGGTATTACAGTTGAAGCACCATGCAAAACAAGTGGATACTTTTCCGGTAAAAGTTCCTGTATTTCTTTCAGACGGTCGAAATTAAGTTTGGGTTCGGATTTAAATTTATATGCACCATGACTTGTTCCAATTGCAACGGCAAGTGAATCACATTCCGTTCTTTCAACAAATTCCGCTGCTTGATGCGCGTCGGTATAAAATGCATCTTTTTGGTCAACCTTTACATCATCCTCAACGCCTGCCAGCTTACCAAGTTCCGCTTCAACGGGAATGTTATGATCATGAGCATATTTAACAACTTCCTTTGTTAATCGGATATTTTCTTCAAAATTGTGTTTTGAGCCGTCTATCATTACGGAAGAGAAGCCCCCGTCAATAACATTCTTGCAAAGTTCAAAGCTATCACCATGATCAAGGTGAAGTGCAATCGGTATATCGGTTGTTATAAGAGCAGCCTCAACCAATTTTACAAGATATTCATGTCTGGCATATTTTCTTGCTCCGGCGGAGACCTGTAAGATCAATGGTGCTTTCAATTCATCCGCTGCTTCAACTATGCCTTGAATGATCTCCATATTATTGACATTAAATGCTCCTACTGCATAATTTTCCTCGTTTGCCCGTTTGAACATTTCTCTTGTTCCTACCTTTGGCATATATTCCTCCTAAGTTATTTTTTTTACCTTACTTAAAAATTTTGTCGGAAATTTTAAGCCGATCAAAGCTGCATATCTAAGGTTAAAATTGACCTGATTTAATTTCAAGGTTTGATTTAATTTATTATTAGCATAAAATTTATTCATTCCATCTATAAGACTTTTATTTTTTGGCGTAAATGATAGAACCCCCGGAGCTTTTTCAGATATTCCAAATGAGATAATGATCTTTTTCATTGTAAGGATTAAGGTTATTATCATTTTTTGGTTATTCTTTGAAAATAACGGTGAATCCTGAAATATTATAATAACATCATAATTCTGTCCTATGTTTTTGAAATTTTTTATGAAAAGTATTGAGTTATCTTGAATAGAAACATTAACGGCAACTCCTTTTTTTTTGCAATTTTCAACAAATTTATTTGTCTTCTCCTTTTCATCCTTCGTTGCAAAGATAATAATTTTTTTCTTTTTTAAGCTAAGATCGTTTAAAGTCGATGAAAAAAGATTGTAATCGATCGTAAGTAATATCTTTCCCTTATCAAATGATATGTAATTTAGGGAACTAACTTTTTCTTCATCATAAAAGATCAACGATTTTGAATCTAACGCTTCTTTATCCTGTGTGATCTCTACCTCTTTAATGCCGGAAAGGATATCATTGGAGAATGGAACATTTGTATATATTTTATTCGTTGCACAAATCAACCCGATTAGAAATAATATTATACAACCCACACTTATCTGCTTCATATTTGTATTATACCACTTTTTTTTATTTTTTTCAACCTTTTGGTACAAAAGTTTTTTTGCTTTCATAATTAACTCCTATACTGTTTATTGTATCAAGTTTTTTTTTAGTTCCACTTCTTTACTTGCAAATTTCGTTCCAATTTTTGCTTTTACTTATTTCCTTATTTCCTTATTGCCTTGTCTATACTGTTCTCGGGAGGTCTATCGTTATCTAATGAAAAATCCGGGACACACCAAAAAAAACAAGTGAATAATGAACAGTGAAAAGTGAATAGTGACAGAAAAATCCCAAATTTCAAACCTAAATTTTCTTCCTGTATTTCTTTCTTTTCTCTTTTATTTTCGTATTATCTGGTATTTTTTACTAACCTCTAACCTCTTCTTCCCGTCATTATGCGGCTGTGTCGCAATTGATTTTCAATTAAAATAATCAATTAAAAATTATTTAAATAAATAGAATAAGTCTAAAA
>JAUXGM010000153.1 GCA_030622125.1 bacterium
CTTTTATGATAAAGTTGGTTATACGCCGAAATATGTGGCGGCAATAAATATTTCTCACACAGCAAGAGGTGATGTAATAAAAAAAATGCGAAGAACCGATGTTGCAGGTACAGTGGAATTCGATGAAAGATATGGAAGAGGTGGAAATCATTCTTTCCCTACAAATGATATTGTCCTTGATATTACGGAGCTTATCTCATCCGATCCGAGGGGCAATTATTATTTTGATGTTTTTGATGTTGCAAACGGGGCTACCTATCCTGATGCATGGGGAGATGCCGGCACTTCGGCACAAGGTTCCATAACAAAATTCCGGATCGAGGATTATGATTCTACCTATGCAGATTACTCCACTTCCTCACCCATTGCGATATATTCATCCACAGATACGCCAATGGCAACTGCTAATGGAACAACAAAAAATCTTTTTTGTTATACTAATTATGCTCCCGAACTTGATTGGATCGGCACCGCGGGATATATTACCGATGGAGTTGAACCTGATTCGGGTACTGCTGGAATTACTACATTTACTTTTATGATAAAATATAGTGATGAAAACAATAATGTGCCTACATTACAAGAGGTATGGATCGATGCCAATGATTCGGGCATTTACGAATCCGGCGAGAAACATACGCTTACAAAAATCGGTGGAAGTGATTATTATAAAGGTGGTGTTGGATATGTTTACACCTCTTCCCCAATATCCTATACAGTCGATGGTATAATTAATTATTGTTTTAGATTCAATGACGGTAAGGACGCAGCTACCGGAACTCCAACCTCTAATAAAACAATTACTATAATTCCAAAGGAACCGTATCTTACATGGTTAGGTACAGGCGAATTTACAGATGACGGTATCAGTCCCAATGAAGGGACAGGTGGCGAAACCTTTGATTTCAAGATTATCTACTCTGAAAGAAATAATATCCCACCTACAATTAATCAGGTCTGGATTGATACAAATGATTCCGGTACCTATGATGGTGATGAGAAATTTGATATGAATGAATCAGATATTAGCGATAATGATGTAACCGATGGCAAGGAATTTTATTTTAATAAAAAAATAAATTACGCCGGCAATGGAATATTGAACTATAAATTTTATTTTTCAAATGGCACTGATCTTGCGGTTGGTAGTCCAACTGATGATAATTCATTTACCGTTAAAGCAAATATCGTAAATTTAGATAATCTTTTTGTATATCCAAATCCAATAAAAGGTACCGGAGAAATAACATTTAATAATATTCCTATCGGATCTTCAATTAAGATATTTTCACTATCCGGTAAGTTAGTTTATGAACATATTATTAATTCAACTATTTACAAATGGAATATGGAAAATGATTCCGAAAAAAAGATAAGTTCAGGTATTTATATTTATGTAATTTCAACTAAAAAAGGCGAAAAAAAAGCCGGTAAGATTGCGATAATAAAATGAGCTCAGCGAACGCAGTGAGCTGAGCGAATACGAACCGACTAATCGGGGGAAGCAACCAAATACAGAGGTTGGAGGTTAGAGGTTGGAGGTCAGTGAAAAACAATATTAAACCCCGTCCCAAACAAAAGAGGGACATTACCTCATCAAACTGATTTTTTTTGTTGAGGTGTGTCCCGGACTCTTCCTTAGATAACAATAGCCCTCCCGAAAACAGTATAGCCAAAGGAAATAAAATAACTGTGTCCCGGATTCTTCCTTAGATAACGATAAACTACCCGAGAACGATATTACCGGTTCGATAGGAAGAAATTCCTGGATACTTCGGCTAAAGCCTCAGTATGACGGGAAAAAGTGTTATTCAGAACTCCCTCTCTTGGAGTTTATCCCGTTGATACGGGGTTATTCTGAACGAAAGCGAAAAATCTATCTTTGACCTTCGAAATATAATATTTATCATAAAAAAAATTTGACATTGAAGGAAGAATAATGTATAATAGTTTAAATTAGAAATTGTAGTTAAAACTACAAAACGAGGTTTAGATGCTTTCAAAGAGCTTAGAAGATTATTTAGAAGCAGTTCTTATCTTAAAATTTCAAAAAGAAGTTGTAAAAATAAAAGATATCGTTAATTTTCATAATGTAAAAAATTCCTCGGTTATCAATGCAATGAGACAACTAAAGGAAGAAAAACTTGTAAAATATGAAAAATACGGTTTTGTTGACCTTACAAAGGAAGGATTTTATAAAGCAGCGAAAATTTATTCCAAACATAAAAACATTGCGGAATTTTTTAATCTCATACTTGATATTCCTTCTAATGATGCACTGCATATCGCTTGTGAAATGGAACATATTATCAAATATGAATGTGTCTATAAACTTCACAATCTAACTAAACTTTTTAAGAATGATAAAAGATTAAAAGAAAGACTCGGTAAAGTGAAAGAAATTAAATCAAATAAAAATTTAGAGAAACTCTCGGAAAAATCATTAGTATGTTGTCAAGAAGGTGATAAGATATTCTTCTATGGATTTTCTAATGAAGAGGTCCGAAAAAAATTACAATTTTACAATTTTAAAAAGGGCGAAAAAATAGAAATAAAAGCAATTTCAAAAGATGGAAAAGTATTTGAGATATATTACTCAGAGGGTTATTACTCAGTTAGCAGAGATGACGCAATGTATATAATAATCAAGGAGATAAAATGAATATACCTTTATCGGAGTTAAAAAATGGTGAAGGGGGAATTATTACTGAAATATCGGGAGGCGGTAGGTTAATTACCAAGCTCCAAAATCTTGGAATAGTTCAAGGAAAAAAAATTTTAAAGATAAGCGGTCAATTTATGAGAGGACCAATTACCGTTAGAATAGGCAATACCACAGTTGCAATTGGGTTTGGAATGGCACAAAAAATAATATTAGAGGTCGCAAAAAAATGAAAAAAATCCTCTTAATGGGCAATCCAAATGTGGGAAAGAGTGCGATCTTTTCTCGTTTAACAGGTGTTCGCACAATAATATCCAATTATTCAGGTACCACTATAGAATTTACAGAGGGATACATAAATTACAAAGGCAAAAGGGACAAGGTAATCGATGTTCCCGGTGCTTATACACTTGAACCTACCAATGAAGCGGAGAAAGTGGCAGTTGAGATGCTTAATAAGGGATGTGATATTGTAGTCTGTGTTATGGATGCCACGAACCTTGAAAGAGGACTGAATTTAACCTTGCAATTATTAAAAAGAAGAATCCCAACTATTATAGTATTGAATATATGGGATGAAGCAAAACACAAAGGGATAAAGATAGATATTGAAAAGATGGAAAAGTATCTGAATGTCCCGGTGGTTTCAACTTGCGGTATAACGGGCGAGGGTATAAAAAAGTTCGTTGACAGATTAAGTGAAGCCAATATCTCACAAATAGAGTATGAAGAAAAGGCAAAATGGACAAAGATAGGGGAGATCATTGAAAATGTTCAGGTAGTTACTCATCGTCATCACACCTTTCTGGAAACCCTTGGAGATCTATCTATTCACCACATTATCGGTATACCGATTGCTATTATTATTCTTTATATTAGCTTTACTTTGATTAGACTTATCGGCGAAGGGTTAATTGGCTATGTAACGGAACCCTTATTTGAAAAATACTGGATGATCGTTCTGGAAAGAATTTCTTATTTTCTTCATCCGGGTTCTTTTCTCCATTCCATTTTCATCGGACAACTAATTGAAGGAGGTATAGATTTCGGGCAATCCTTCGGTATCCTTTCCACAGGATTATTTATACCGATAGCAGCAGTTCTTCCATACATTTTTGCCTTCTATCTTGTACTGAGTTTATTGGAGGACTGCGGGTATCTGCCACGATTGGGAGTAATGGTAGATAATATATTTCATAAGTTGGGGCTTCATGGATTGAGTATCGTTCCTATGCTTCTCGGACTTGGCTGTAATGTTCCAGGTGCTCTTGGTACCCGTATCCTTGAAAGTAAGAGAGAAAGATTTATTGCAGGTACTCTTATGGCAATTGCCGTACCCTGTATGGCTCAAATTGCAATGATCGCCGGATTGATCGGACCCTATGGAGCAAAAGGGTTTGGGCTGGTATTCGGAACACTTTTTATTGTTTTGATAATAACAGGTGTTGTCATGAATATGACCTTGAAAGGTGAAAGCCCGGAGATATTCATAGAGATCCCTCCTTACCGAATACCGTATTGGAAAGCAATATTGAAAAAATTATGGATGCGATTATACGGCTTTTTAAAAGAGGCACTTCCCTATGTAATGCTCGGAGTATTTATAGTCAATATACTTTATACTATCGGAGCTATCGAATTGGCAGGAAGAATTTTTTCACCGATAGTAACAAAGGTGTTCGGGCTTCCAAAAGAGGCTATCGGAGCATTGATAGTAGGGTTCTTAAGAAAAGATGTCGCTGTCGGTATGCTCGCTCCTTTGGGACTATCGTTCAAGCAACTTGTAATTAGTTGTGTGGTTCTTGCAATGTACTTTCCCTGCATTGCAACTTTTACTGTTCTTGCAAAAGAACTTGGTTTTGTAGATATGTTAAAGTCGGTTCTTATAATGATCATCTCTACTTTGATAGTCGGCGGATTATTAAATTTGATTCTCTAATCTTTACATTAATATTCTATTATTATTTCAGCTCGCCTATTTTTTCTTCTGCCACTTTCCATATCATTATTTCCTATGGGATTTTTTATACCATAAGAAGTAACAAATATTTTATTTTTGTCAATTCCCATTTTAATAAGGTAATTCTTGATTCTTTCAGCACGCCTTTTCCCAATAACAATATTATATAGCTTTTTCCCTGTTATGTCGGAATATCCGTTTATTAAGATTTTATCGTATGAAATATTTTTTATGATTAAAATAAATTCATCCAATTTTTGCCTGTCATTTTCGCTCAATTTATACTTATTGATGTCAAAATATA
>JAUXGM010000179.1 GCA_030622125.1 bacterium
AATCACTTAAACTGAAAATTTAGAAATTTTTAAAATCCGTGTAATCCGTTTAATCCGTGGTTAAATAAATTATATTGTTTTATTTCTTGCCGTATTTCCTTATTCTTTTATTTTCTTATTGCCTTCTTCTCTGTTGCTCAGTGTGCTCTGTGGTTATTATATTTCTTAATTTCGCAAAAAACTAAATGTCCACAATTACTTGACTTTTGATTAAAAAAAAATTACAATATTTTTAAAGATTATTATGAAAGGAGTAAGAGCCGTAAAAAGCTTCTAATGAAAACAATAATATGCAAAGAAAAATTTGTGCTTTGAAATTAAAGATAAAAGGGCTTATCAAAAACAACAACGAGACAAGAAAAAAATGAAATTTCTTGATGTATTTACAGGTGAAATAAAGGTAAGTAAAGGGAATACGATAATAGAAGCAATTGCACTTGGTTCCTGTATCGCCGTAATAATGTATGATCCGAAAAAAAAGATAGGCGGTATTGCTCATATAATGCTTCCCGGAAAATGTCCCGATAAAAACAATCGTTTTAGATGTGCCGGTGATGCAATTGATGATCTGATCAGGCAGATGCTTGATACGGGTGTTCAAATTGATAATATTAAGGTATGTATAGTCGGCGGCGGAAATGTTTTAAAAAAAACAGATGATACAATTTGTAGGCAAAATATCTTATCGGTCAAAGGGATCCTTAAAAAGAAGAAAATAATTATTATAACGGAAGTAACCGGCGGATATGTTAGAAGAAGTGCGATCCTGAATATTAAAGCAGGAACTATTTTGATCAAGGAAGCAGGAAAGGAAAAGGTTCTCGTGCAATATTTTAAATAAAAAAAAGTAGGATTAAAAATATGAATACTATTAAAAGGAGAAAAATCTATGAATAAGCAAATTTTTAATGCGCGGATTGGTGAAGGACAAAAAAATATTATAATAACCGTCCTTATAGTGTTTTGTTGTCTTTTGACTTACTATTTTCATGTAGTATTAAATAAAGATACTATTTTCACTCATTTTTTTTATTTGCCGGTCATTCTATCGGCTTTATGGTGGCAGAAAAAAGGAATATTGGTCGCTCTTTTTTTATCGGCATTTTTAATTGCTACTCATCTAATAGATCCCAAGGAATTTTTTATAATAGGAGATATCATACGGGTTTCTATTTATATATTTACCAGTATCATTACTATTATATTAGCTACAAAAATAACACAATCTCATAAATTGTTAGAGGCTTCCAATCAACAACTTGATGCAAATAATCAGCAATTAAGAGCTGTGGAACGGCAACTTATTGATGCAAATGAAGAGATAAAAATCAGAACGGAAAAAATAATTAATTCAAACCGGAATAAATATTTAACGGTTTTTGAAAATACAGGCACGGCAATGTGTATATTAGAAAATGATATGACTATTTTATTTGTGAATTCAAAGTTTGAGGAAATGTCCGGTTATTCCCGCACCGAGATCAAGGGAAAGAAAAAATGGACTGAATTTGTTACAAAAGAATATCTCGAGAAGATGAAAAAATATCATCATAATAGAAGACAGAAAAAAGGGAAAGCCCCTACACAATATGAATTTGAATTTAAAAATAGGAAAGGTAAATGTGCGCAGATCTTACTCAATGTAAATATGATTCCGGAAACCAATAGATCGGTGGCTTCACTTCTTGATATTACGGACCGTAAAAAAGCAGAAGAAAAACTAAGGCTCGCATATCAACAACTTCAGGCAAGTGAGCAACAATTGAAATCGTATAATCGACAATTGATAGCGACGGAACAGCAGCTGCGGGCAGAGATGGAAGAAAGAAAAAAAACTATGAATATTTTGCGATTAAGCGAAGAAAAGACACGAACAATATATGAAACTGCATCAGAAGGAATTTTAACTGCTGAGATAAAAACCGATACAATTACAAATGTTAATGCTGCTATATGTAATATGTCGGGATATGACAAAGAAGAATTAATCGGTATGATGATTCAGGATATTGTTTCTTCCGCATCATTTGAAAATGTAATGGCTGAATTCAAGGCATTGAAAAAAGGAGAAAAAAACATAATTGTTGATATTCCCTTAAAGAAAAAGAACGGTAAGATCATATATATCGATATTAGTACTTCAAAGGCAGTTCTTAATGGAAAGAAATGCTTGATCTGTTTTATTACAGATATTACAGAAAAGAAAAGAATTAAAGAAGAGGAAGATAAAATAGCACGGCTTGAATCATTAAGCCATCTTTCGGCGGGAATAGCACATGATTTTAATAATTATCTTGCAGGAATACTCGGAAATATTTCACTTTTAAAACTTAATATTGTTTCCGGAAGTGATAATCATCGTTTGTTAAACGAAATGGAGCATATCACTATGATTGCAACGAATTTAACAAACCGACTTCTTGATTTTTCTAAAGGAGGTAGCATTAGTATAATGAAGCAGTTTGAGCTTTCTGAAATGCTGAAAACTACTGCGGATTTCTCTTTAAGCGGATCAGATATTAAATTGGATTTAGAAATATCTAAGGATATTTGGGATATATCAGGAGATAGTTCACAACTTGGACGTGTTATAGGAAACATTTTAATAAATGGTCAGCAGGCAATGCCGGTCGGCGGTAGAATTTCCTTTAAAGCAAATAATATTCATCTTGAAGAAAAGGAAATATCGGATCTTAGAAAAGGGAAATATGTAAAGATCTCCATTAAAGACACCGGGATTGGGATAAAAAAAACGGATTTGAACTTTATTTTTGATCCCTTTTTTACTACAAAACAAATGGGTAGCGGGCTTGGTTTGGCATCCGTATATTCAATAATAAAAAACCACAAGGGATATATTCAAGTAGAATCCGAATCGGGAAAAGGAACCGTTTTTACAATTTACCTTCCGGCACTTGGCACTAAATTCACTCCTGCAAAGAAAAGTACAGGAAAAGATATTATAGGTAAAGGCAAGATACTCTTTATGGATGATCAGGATTTTTTAAGGGAGTCGGTATCAAAGATATTGACAAAGTTCGGACATGAAGTTATAACCTCTTCTGATGGTGAAGAAGCAGTCAAATTATTTAAAAAAGAGCTGCATTCAAAGCATCCTTTTGATATTGTAATACTTGATATGACAGTTCCGGGCGGAAAAGGCGGTGAATGGACCATTAAAAAGCTTACGGCGATATCACCTTATGTCAAGGCAATTGTATCAAGCGGCTATTCGGATATACCCGTTATGTCCAACCCGAAAAAATATGGATTCAAAGCCGCTGTTAAAAAACCGTTTGATGTTTATGAACTGGCTAAAACTGTAAAAAAAGTAATGGAAGGCTAAAAAAGGTGTGTCCCGGATTCATCCTTAGATAACGATAAACCACCCGAGAACAGTATAGACAAGGCAATAAGGAAATAAAAGAATAAGGAAATACGGCAAGAAAAAAACAATATAATTTATTTAACCACGGATTTAACGGATTATACGGATTTCAAAGTCTTTTAAATTTTCAGTTATGAAATGAAATTTCATTATTCTAAATCTTTTTAATTATTAGAAAATTAATTTTCTACTTTAAAAAAAGATTTAATGAAAAGTGATTTAGTAAAATCACTTAAA
>JAUXGM010000182.1 GCA_030622125.1 bacterium
TCAATGTAGTAGCCGGAGTATTTAGATTTTTTTGGCGTCTTTTTATATCACGGACCTCTTTTATGGTGGATTACGATATTAGAAATGCATATTACAAAAAGATACTTTCTCTTCCGATGGATTTCTTTTCATCATATTCAACCGGTGAGGTAATGGCAAGGGCTACCAATGATCTTAGAGCAGTCAGAATGATGGCTGGTCCAGGTATTTTAGCTGCATTTGATCCGCTTTTTACGGCACTTATTGCAATCCCGAATATGATCCTGATAAGCGGTAAATTAACATTGATCTCCTTGATCCCATTTCCGTTTATATGTATTTTAGGAGCAATATTTATAAAATTGATCTTTAAAAAATTTAAACAAGTTCAGGAAAAATTTTCTTCATTGACAAATTTCTCGCAAAACAGTTTTAATGGCATCAAGATCATAAAAAGTTATACAAATGAAACGGAAAATTGGGAAAAATTTAACAAGGAATCAACCGGTTACAAAAAAAGTTATATAAAACTTGCATGGATTGATAGTTTATTTCATCCGATGATCATGTTCTTTTCAAGTATAGCAATTGTCTTAGTGTTGTATCTTGGCGGAGTGGCTACTATCACCGGCAATATCTCATTAGGTAGTTTCTATGCCTTTACAAGATATTTAATGGCTCTTGTTTGGCCTATGATCGCTATTGGCTGGGTTATCTCTATATGGCAGCGAGGGCTTGCATCAATGACAAGAGTGAATGAAATATTTGAAAGTAAAAATAATATAGTTTCAGGGCAGAGAATTCCCGACAAGATCACTGAAATAGAATTTAAAAATATCTGGTTTAAATATCCAAAGGGTAAGGATTGGACGATTAAGAACCTTTCTTTTAAAATTCGGAATGATGAAAAAATTAGTTTTGTCGGCAAGATAGGGTCAGGGAAGTCAACAATCGTTGAACTCATACTCAGAATGTACGATCCGCAAAAAGGAAAAATTCTATTGAATGGAATTGATCTAAAAGAATATGACCTTGCAAGTGTCCGAAGGGCAATTGGTTATGTTCCGCAGGATAGTTTTCTTTTCTCCGAATCATTAAAGGATAATTTGATACTTTCAAATGAGGAATATCCAGATCATTTGAATAAGGTAATAAAATATGCAGGGTTATCCGATACCATAAGGAATTTTGAAAATGGTATCAATACCATTGTAGGTGAAAAGGGAGTAACTCTTTCAGGTGGTCAGCGGCAGAGAATGACCATTGCAAGAGCACTTTACAAAACACCGCAGGTCTTAATATTTGATGATTCTTTTTCTTCAATCGATTCCGATATAGAAGGAAAAATCTTGGATTCAATTACCAATAAATGTGTTGGAAGGATGCAGATATTTATTGCCCATCGTCTATCGACGATCCAGCATACCGATAAGATATATGTTTTAAAAGACGGTAATATTGCGGAAATGGGGAGATATAATGATCTTTTGGAAAAAAGAGGTGAATTTTTTAAGATATATCTCACCCAACAATTAAAGGAAGAATAATGAGAAAGGGAAGTTTTTATAGTGATGAGATAGGAAAAAAGGTAATTGATACAAAGATATTAAAAAGATTGTTGCAATATCTTAAACCATACAAATTAACTTTTATCATTGCGATCATTCTTTTACTTGCTGCTGCTGCTGCCGATCTTGTGGGTCCATATCTTTTTAAGATCGCTATTGATAAATATATTGTGAATGGAGATATTTTAGGACTTAGAAAAATTGCATTTTTATATTTATTTATCATTATTCTTGCTTCATTAATTGCGTTTTTTCAGATGATCATAACTATGATATTAGGGCAAAAAGTCATATACGATATAAGATCAAGGCTTTATAATAAACTTTTAAATCTTTCTATGAACTACTTTACAATGAATCCCATTGGGAGACTAACAACGAGGGTAACAAATGATGTTGAGAGCTTAAATGAGGTTTTTACAGCGGGGTTTATCAATATTTTCGGCGATATATTTACAATTATTTTGATCATTGTTATACTTGCTGTGAAAATGGATTGGCGTTTAACCTTGATAACTTTATTAGTGCTTCCACTTTTGGTTTTTGCAATTGTTATGTTTAGAAAGATCATACAGCCGATATATTTACGAATAAGGAAATCGTTAGCGGAATTAAATGCTTATTTAGGTGAACTCTTAAGTGGAATGAAGGTTGTTAAGGCATTTACGGAAGAAAAAAGAGCATACAAAAAATTACTTGAAAGGAATAAAAAATATAAAAAGGCAAATCTTGAATCTGTTTTAGTTTATGCGATTTTTTATCCGACAGTCACTATCCTACAATCACTTGCGAGTGCTGTTATTATTTGGTATGGAGGTTATAGAATCCTTCATATTTCAATGTCGCCTGGTGTTTTGATCGCATTTTTAATGTATGTTCATAGAATCTATAGACCGATAAATGATCTTGCACAAAAATATAATATTTTACAAAGTGCCGTTGCTTCAAGTACCCGAATATTTTCCGTCCTGGATTCAGATGATAGAATTAAAAATGAAGGGAAATTGAATAGGATTACCGGAAACAAACTTGAATTTAAAAATGTTACCTTTTCTTATAGCAAAGAAGTTGTTTTGAATGATCTAACATTTAACCTGAAGAAGGGTGAAAAAATTGCTTTCGTCGGCTATACGGGTGCAGGAAAGACCACTGTAATAAATCTACTTTTAAGATATTGGGATATTAGTCAAGGGAAAATCTTAATTGATGAAAAAGATATAAAGGGTTATGAACTCATGTTATTAAGGCGTAAATTTGGACTTGTCCCTCAGGATATTTACCTTTTTGAGGGGAATATATTTGAAAATATAACAATGGGTAACAAACAAATTTCCCGCAAAGATGTTGAAAAAGCAAGTAAAGAGGTAGGCCTTGACAAGGTATTAAAGAAATTCGGTGACGGACTTGATCATAAGGTTACGGAGTCTGGAACAAATCTCTCTGTTGGAGAAAGACAATTGATCTCCTTTACCAGAATATTACTTTATAATCCAGATGTATTAATACTGGATGAACCTACCTCAAATATTGATACTGAAACGGAAAAGATCATTCAAGAGGCACTTAAAAAAGTTCTTATAGGACGAAGTGCAATAATGATAGCACACCGTCTTTCAACAATAAAAAATGCAGATAGAATACTTGTTCTTTCTCATGGAAAGCTTGTTGAAGAGGGGACACATACCAATCTCATAAAAAACAAAAATGGAGTCTACCATAAGCTCTATTTAGCTCAGAAATAGTTAGTGATCTCTTCAACCATATCAACCTAAATCCTTCTCGTCATTCTGAGCGAAGCGAAGAATCTATCCGGACATTCTTTATTAATATAATAACCACAGATTAGACAGAGAAGAAGAGGTTAGAGGTTCGAGGTTAGAGGTTAGTAAAAAAAATATTAA
>JAUXGM010000028.1 GCA_030622125.1 bacterium
AAAACCCGGTGATAACCTGACGATATCGGTTGATTTGATCAAGAATGTAGCAATGGAAAGCGGACAGAGGTTTGCAGTAAGAGAAGGCGGCAGAACCGTCGGCGCCGGCGTTATTGCCAAGATCATCGAATAGGAAATTAAAATGCAAAACTATGTAACACTGCAATGTACGGAATGTAAGAGTAGGAACTATACTGTGATAAAAAACAAAAAAACGAACAAAGAAAAGTTAAATTTAAAAAAGTATTGTCCGGTATGCAAAAAGCATACATTGCATAAAGAGATTAAGTGAGGGGTGTGGCTCAATTGGTAGAGCAGCGGTCTCCAAAACCGCAGGCTGTGGGTTCAAGTCCCTCCGCCCCTGCCACTTATAATATAAAGGAATGTTTATGAGTATATTAAAAAAGATTAAGAGTTTTTACAGGGTTGAAAAAGCAGAATCCAATAGGATTACCTGGCCGTCTAAAAAAGAATTGATCAGTCATACAATTTTAATTCTTGTGGTCAGTTTGTTATTGGCTATTGTATTTGCCTTAGCGGATTGGGGCTTTGGGGAATTATTAAAGTTCCTGATAAGGATGTTATAATATTATGAAAGATGATGAATTAAAAAAGAAACAAGAAGAAGAAGATCTTAAAGAGAAATCAGATCAACAAGAACTTGAAGAATTAAAACAAACATTCCTCCGGATAGACGAGGGATACTCATGGTATTTTTTAAATGTTCTTTCAACACAAGAACAGGTCGTAAAAGAAAGAATAGAAAAATATATTGAGGATAACCATCTTGAAGAAGATATTTTAAAGATTCTTTTACCCGAGGTAACTTATTATGAGATCAATAAAGGCATAAGAGATGAAAAGAAAAGAAAGCTATTTCCGGCGTATCTGTTGATAAAGATGAGATCAATTACTAATTCAGAAGATGGGGAAACACAAAATTTGAATATCTGGCACGAAGTACGCAGTATTAATGGAGTTATTGATTTTATCGGGACTAAAAACGGTCATATTCCATTTCCCGTTTCATCGGCGGAACTTTTGAAAATATTCAATGTAAAAAAAGAGAGTAAAAATAAAAGGACATACCGGTTTTCATCCGGGAATAAGGTTAAGGTTATAGAGGGACCGTTTAAAGATTTTACGGGAGAAATTGCCGAAGTTGATGAAGATAAACTTCAACTTAAGGTAATGATCTCCGTTTTCGGTAGACAGACCCCTGTTACCATTGCTTTTGAAGAAGTTGAAAATATATAGGAGAAAATTATGGCAAAAAAAGAGGTAGTAGCCCGAATTAAATTGCACATTCCAGCCGGAAAGGCTACGCCGGCGCCGCCAATAGGACCGACACTTAGTCCTCATGGTATACCTCTTCCTAAGTTTTGCAATGCGTTTAACGACAAAACTAAGGATCAGGCAGGAATGATCATCCCTACAGTTATTACTGTTTATAAGGATAGAAGTTATGATTTTATTTTAAAATCTCCATTGACATCAGTGCTCTTGAAAAGAGCTGCCGGGATCGTTAAGGCATCCGGTGTCCCGAATAAAGAGAAAATCGGAAAGGTTACAATGGATGATATTAAAAAAATAGCAGAAATTAAAATGGTGGATCTCAACGCCGAAGATATTGAAAATGCAATGAAAATCATTATGGGAACTGCAAAAAGCATGGGCATAGAAGTTGTTGAAAAGAAATAGGAGCACCCGATGGTAAGAAAATCAAAAAGAGAAAAAAAGATCAATGAAATAATTGATATCAGTAGATCATACCCCATTGATGAAGCAATTGAGCTGTTAAAAAAATCACATTCGGTAAAATTTGATGAAACAGTAGAATATCATGCTCACCTTGGCGTTGACCCAAAATATGCAGATCAAATGGTAAGAGGAACATTATCGCTTCCGAACGGCACCGGTAAAACAGTTAAGGTATTGGTTATCACCTCAGGTGAAAATCTTAAAGTTGCCGAAGAATCGGGTGCGGATATTGTAGGTGGAGAAGAGATCATAGAACGAATAGCAAAAGAGAATTTTCTTGATTTTGATGTTGTTATAGCTTCACCTGATATGATGAGAAATGTTAGTAAGATAGCAAGAATTCTCGGACCGAGGGGATTAATGCCGAATCCCAAATTGGGCACTGTAACAAAAAATATTGAAAAAACAGTTAAAGAGTATAAAGCAGGCAAAATTGAATACAAAGTAGATAAATTTGGAAATATACACATTTCTTCCGGAAAGATCTCTTTTGAGCAGGAAAAGATTAAGGGAAATTTTATGGCGATACACAAAGAGATAGTAAATGCACGACCAAAAACATTAAAGGGTGTGTATATAAAAAGTTTATTTATAACCTCAACGATGGGTCCCGGTATTAAAATTGATCTTGATGCATTAAAGTTATAGGGGGTAGTTATGGTTAATAAACAGAAACAGGAAGAGGTAAGGCATATTGAAGAGTTGATCCAAAGCGATTCAAATATATTCTTTGTTGATTTTACAGGAATTGATGCAAATAATACAGTTGAATTTAGGAGAAAAATAAGGCATTTAGGTGCATCTTATAAGGTTTATAAGAATAGACTCTTTAAGGTGGCTGCTGCAAAATGTTCTTTTCCGGCAGAAATAGAAGAATTCACAAATCAAACAACGGGATTTATCTTTGTTGGAGAAGATGTAACCGGAGTTTCAAAGACATTGAAAGAATGGGCAAATACCTTCAAAACATTCAAAATTAAAGGTGGTTATTATAACAATAGTATTTTGCATGAGAATGACATTTTAGAACTTGCAAAAATACCAAGCAAAAATGAATTGATAGGGAAATTACTCTACCTGTTAAATTCACCTCTTACAAGATTGGTCGGTGTTTTAAAAGCCAATCAAAGAGATTTAGTTAGCGTAGTAAAGCAAATATCAAAAAAAAATAATGGGAGGATATAATGGCTGAAATTACAAAAGAAAAAATTATTGAAGCAATCGAGAAGATGACGGTTCTTGAACTTAATGAATTGGTTAAAGAATTAGAAGACAAATTCGGTGTAAGTGCAATGGCACAGGTAGCAGTAGCCGCAGGTCCCGCCGCCGGTGGTGCAGCAGAAGAAGAAAAAGAACAAACAGAATTCGATGTGATCCTGAAAGATTCCGGTGAGAAAAAAATACCTGTTATCAAATTGGTAAAAGATATTGCCGGTTTGGATCTTAAAAAAGCCAAAGAATTGGTTGATGGTGCCCCAAAAGCCGTAAAAGAAAAAGTTTCGAAAGATGAAGCTGAGGAGATCCGAGCAAAATTAGAAGAAGCCGGTGCATTAGTTGAACTTAAGTAAAAAACTTATTGTAAAAGCATGCAGATAAACACTCACTTCAAAAACGAAGAGAGATATATCTTTTAAATTATAAAGAGGAAGGCTTCAATGATTAATACAAGATTAAATGTGGAAAATTTTTCAGAATATTCTTTTGGAAAATTTAAGGAAAAATTATCCTTAAATAATTTGCTTGAGAATCAATATAAATACTTCAACCAGTATTTTGCACTTACCGCCAATGACCCGATGATAAAAATAAATGTTGACGAAAGTTATAGGGTAAAAGAGTTATTCGAAATTTCTCTTAACAAAACCCTTTATGAGGTATTTCCTTTTATGTCGGCAAAAAACGATGTTTTACTCGAGTATGCGGGTTTTTCTTTAGGAAGACCAATATATACGGAAGAAGAATGTAGAGATAAAGGATTAACTTATTCAAGACCATTAAGGCTCAAACTGCGCTTGACGAACCTTGAAAAGGATGATATTTCAGAAGAATTTAAACCTGTAAATTCAAGGGAAGAAGAGATCTTCTTAATGAATTTTCCGATGATAACTCAAAGAGGTACATTCATTATAAACGGGGCGGAAAGGGTAATAGTCAGCCAATTGCACAGATCACCAGGTGTTACATTTACCGAACAGGAAGGCGTTTTAGATGTTAACGGGCAGAAACTTTTTACCAGCACGATCATTCCCTATTATGGTTCATGGCTTGAATTTACTATTGATACTATGCGTGTTTTATATGTTTTGCTTGATAGAAGGAAGAAAATACCAGGAACTATTTTATTTCGGGCATTTGGAATGTCAACAAGCGATATTTTGCGCGCATTCTATGCGACCAAAAAAGTAAAAGTTAAGGGTTTAAAGAAGGATGCAAATATCCCACTTATCATCATTGATGATATTATTTCCAAAAAAGGTGATGTTCTTTTTAATGCCGGTTCTGATCTGAACGATTATGATCTCAAATTCCCAACTGATATTAAAGAGATTGAGATCGTAGATCCGAATAAAATACAAGAAACAACCGTCATAGATACACTAAAGAAAGATACAACAAAAAACATAGATGAAGCAAGAAAAATAATTTACAATAAACTCAGACCGGGATATTCCTATTCAAAATTGATGGCGGATAGTTATTTTGATACGCTTTACTTTAATCCGGAAAAATATTCATTCAGTTATGTAGGAAGATACCAGATCAATAAGAGACTAAAGCAAGAAAAAAAAGTCGCCTCCGATGTTCTTTATTTAACAAGAACCGATGTGATAAATACGGTTAAAGAACTGCTTTCAATAAGAGAAAGTTTGGATATCACAGATGATATAGACAACCTTGCCAACAGAAGAGTTAGAATGGTCAATGAACAACTTGATGTTGTTATTAGATCGTCTCTTTTGAAACAGAAAAAAAATATTTCTGAAAAGCTCAGCAGTAATGATATTGACAATACTTCCGTACTTGAAATTTTTCATACCAGACATATGGAAGCAAGTATAAATGATTTTTTCGCGAGGAGTCAGCTTTCTCAATTTATGGACGAGATAAATCCACTGGCAACTATGACCCATTTGAGAAGATTATCGGCATTGGGTCCGGGTGGCTTAAATCGCAAGCGAGCCGGTTTTAAGGTTAGGGACATTCATCCTACACATTTTGGTAGAATATGTCCGATAGAAACTCCCGAAGGACCGAATATCGGATTGATCACTCACCTTGCAACTTATGCAAGAATAAACGAAAAAGGATTTATTGAAACCCCCTTTGCAAGGGTTGTTGATAAAAAGATCACTGATGAAATAGTATATATGAGTGCTGATCAGTCTGAAAAACATGTCATTGCCTCAGCAGATGTTAATATTGGAAAGGACAAAAGAATCACAGATAAATATGTTTATTGTCACCTAAAATATGATGTTGAATACAGGTCGGCTTCTGAGATTGAATACATAGATGTTTCACCAAAACAAATGGTTTCACTTTCCTCATCCCTTATTCCATTTTTAGAGCATGATGACGCAAACAGAGCGCTTATGGGTTCAAACATGCAGAGACAATCTGTTCCTCTTCTTTGTCCGGAAGCACCGATCGTTCAATCCGGGCTTGAACAACAGGTAGCAAAGGATTCACATTCGGCTATCATTTCCGAATATGACGGTATTGTGGATTATGTGGATGCCAATAAGGTAATTATCAAACGAAACGATGTAAAAAACGAAAATAAATTTGCAGAGTATAGGATCCAAAAATTTAGAAGAAGTAATCAAGATACTACAAAAAATCAAGTTCCCATCGTAAGTATTGGTCAAAAGGTTAAAAATGGTGATTTTTTAACAGATGGAATGTCTATTTCTCACGGGCGTCTTGCATTGGGTAAGAACCTAAAAGTCGCATTTATGCCATGGAATGGTTATAATTTTGAAGATGCTATTATTATTTCCGACCGTGTTGTAAAAGATGATGTTTTAACTTCTGTACATGTTATTGAATCAAAGGTAGATGCGATCATCACAAAATTGGGAAGGGAAGAGATAACAGCAGATATTCCCAATATGGATCCAAATAAAATAAGGTATCTTGATGAAAGAGGAATTATACGCGTTGGAACAAAGATCGGACCGGGTGACCTCCTTGTAGGAAAGATCACACCACAGGGTGAAACAGAACTTTCAGGGGAAGACAAACTCCTTTCTATAATATTTGGAAAAAAGGCAAGTAATGTTAAAAATACATCACTTTATGCCGATGAGAAGACTTATGGTGTTGTTACCGCAGTAAGGGTATTTTCAAGAAAAAAAGAAGAAGAAGATGATCTAAGCAAAAAAGAGATCGAATGGAAGATAAGGCGGCTTAAAGAAGCTATAAATCGAGAGATCACAGAAAAAACCGAAGAATATAATGAAAAATTATATCAGAAGATAAAAGGAAAGGACTTACCCACCGCTGTAAAAATTGATAATGGAAAAATTGAAAAGGGAACAAAAATAAGCAAGAAAATATTTACAACCATGCTAAATAACAGTGTTTCGCTAATAGATATTTTTATTGATGATTTTGTTTTAACACAAGATCTTTCTTTGATAAAAGAAAAATTCCAATTTGAAAAGGAATCTATTCTAAATGCGTATGAAAAAGAAAAAAATTCTATCTTAAAAACAGATGATCTGCCGTCAGGTGTTATTAAGAGAGTTGTTGTTTACATAGCTCAGATCAGAAAGGTTGAAGTTGGCGATAAACTTGCCGGTAGGCATGGGAATAAGGGTGTTATTTCCAAAATTGCCCCGCAAGAAGATATGCCGATAATGGCTGATGGCACCCCTGTGGATGTTGTATTGAATCCGTTGGGTGTTCCTTCACGTATGAATATCGGGCAGATATATGAGACCTTACTTGGACTCGTTGGGGAACAACTTAATACAAAATTTATTACTCCGATATTTGATGGTGCTCAGCAATCCGATATAAAAAAGTATCTGGATAAAATAAGCGGAAATGAATTTGGAAAGATCTTTTTGAGAGATGGGATTTCAGGCGAACGTTTTGACCAACCGGTTACTGTTGGCGTTATGTATATAATGAAATTGAATCATCTCGGTAGAGATAAATTGCATGCAAGAGCAACAGGTCCATATTCACTCGTTACCCAACAGCCGCTTGGCGGAAAGGCACAAAAAGGCGGACAACGTCTTGGAGAAATGGAAGTTTGGGCACTTGAAGCTTATGGTGCTGCTTATACTTTACAAGAAATGTTCACATTTAAATCGGATGATGTAATAGGTAGAAATAAACTTCATGAAGCCATTATTAAAGATAAATTTCCAATGACTCCGAACATTCCCGAATCGTTCAATGTATTGGTGAAGGAAATGAAAACAATGGGATTTGATGTCATAAAAGAGATCGATCCTCAAAATCGTAAGATCCAAAGTATGAAAATTCAACTTGCATCTTATGAAAAAATGATTGAATGGGCTACAAGAAAAAGTGGTTATGTCGGTGAAGTTAAGAGAGCCGATACCATAAATTATAAGAGTTTTAAACCGGAAAAGGAAGGATTGTTTTGCGAAAAGATTTTTGGACCCGTAAAAGATTGGAAATGTTCCTGCGGCAAATATAAAGGCAGAAAATATGCCGGTCAAGTTTGTGAAAGATGTGGTGTGGAAATCACTGAAAAAAATGTTAGAAGAAGGCACATGGGAATAATAAAATTGGTTACACCGGTTGCTAATATTCTTTATTTTCAAGGTGGTATTGCTCCTCTGATCGCTTCTATTCTAAAACTTAAAACAAAGCAGATAGAAAATGTTGTTTATTATGAATCCTACCTCGTTACTAATGTAGCATCAAGATTTAAAAAGGTAAATAAGTGGGATGTGATCAATGAGATAGAGTATAGAAATTTATTGAACAAATATGGAACGGAAAAATTTACCGCACTCACGGGTGCCGGTGCCATTTATGAAAGATTAAGCGATTTAGATATTGATGCAAGGGTAAAGGAATATAGAGAAAAGGTAAAGAAATTTAAAGATGAAAAAAAGATAAAAGGTAGCGATCTAAAAGAATTAAGAAGTTTACTTTTATTGGAAAAGCTCAAGGTATCGGGCAATAAACCGGAGTGGATCGTATGGAAGGCGATACCCGTATTACCACCTGATCTTAGACCATTGGTTCCTCTTGAGGGTTCAAAGTTTGCTTCTGCTGATCTGAATGATCTTTACAGAAGAGTATTGAATAGAAATAATCGTTTAAAAAAATTCCTTGAGGACGATGTTCCCGATATTATTTTAAAGAACGAGAAAAGAATGCTTCAAGAATCAGTTGATGTTTTAATTGATAATGGTAGAAGAGGAAATGCAATAGTCGGCTCCAACGGCAGTCCGTTAAAATCACTTGCCGAACTTCTTAGAAGCAAACAGGGAAGATTTAGACAGAATCTTCTTGGGAAAAGAGTTGATTTTTCCGGCAGAGCGGTTATAGTGATTAACCCTAAAATGAAGCTTTCGGAATGTGGGCTTCCTATAAAAATGGGAAGAGAGCTTTTCAAAACATTTATTGAAAGAGAAAAAAACAGAAGAAGTAAAGAATTAATTACTACTGACGGAGCAATCGTAAAAGAGGTAGATCAGGTTGAGATCGAGAAGATGCTTGAAAATGAGTATGATAAAAACCTTATTCTTTTGAATCGTGCACCCACTCTTCATAGAATGAGTATACAGGCATTCAAGCCAAGATTGGTACAGGGTACGGCTATCCAAATGCATCCGCTTGCTTGTGCAGCATTCAATGCTGACTTTGATGGCGATCAGATGGGCGTTCATCTTCCATTAACTAATATTGCACAGCTTGAATCAAGAATGTTAATGTGGTCAATAAACAATATTCTTTCCCCCTCAAATGGTGAGCCGATTGTAGTTCCATCGCAGGACATGATATTAGGTCTTTATTATTTAACCGCTGAAAAGAAATTCTCAGGTGTTGCAAAAAGAAAATTTTACTCGATTGATGATCTCGCTTATCAATATGAATATGAAAGAATCAATCAGGAGAAAGTAAAAAACAGATTGAGCCTACATATCCCTGTTGAACTATTCTATAAAGAAAAATGGTTGAAAACGACACTTGGGAGAGTCATACTTAATGCCGGTTTAAATAAAAAATTACCATTTTTTAATAAAACTATTAACAAGAAAAATATCAAGCAATTTATTGCCTCTGCCTATGATATTCTGAGTAATGATGAAATGGTAGTGTTTTTAGATTATCTTAAAGAAGTTGGATTTTTCTTTTCAACTCGTGGCGGCATTACCTTCGGTTTGTGGGATATTGTTATTCCCGAGGAAAAGAAAGCCGGATTAGAAAATGCACAAAAAGAGGTTAATAGACTTAATTCAAGTTATATAAAACATGAGATCACAGATGTTGAAAGATATAAGAATATAATTAATATTTGGACTACCATCGATGAAAAATTGAAAAATGTTATGATAAAAAAAATGGAAAAAGGTAACTTGAAAGATATTAATACTCATTTTAATCCTATATACATTATGCTTGATTCCGGTGCACGAGGTTCTCATACACAGATCAAACAAATTGCTTCATTAAGGGGATTAATGGAGAATCCATCCGGCGATATTATTGAAATTCCGATCAAGTCCAATTTTATGGAAGGTCTTAATGTTCTGGAATTCTTTATATCGGCACACGGTGCAAGAAAGGGACTTGCAGATACTGCATTGAAAACATCTGAGTCAGGATATCTTACCAGACGACTTGTTGATGTTTCCCACAATATTATTGTAAAAGAACATGATTGCGGCGCTACACTTGGGATAGAGGTTAGTGCTTTGAATAATCCACCATTTGTAAAAGAGGGCTTAGCATCAAGAATTTACGGTAGAATAGCATTTGAAGATATTATCAATACAAAAACAGGAGAGAAAATAATCGGTCAGAATGAAATGATAACAGAAGAGATCGCCGTAAAGATAGAGAATGCCGGAATCGAGATCGTCAAGGTCAGATCTCCGTTAACCTGTCAAGCGGGAAAAGGGATTTGCCAATTATGCTACGGTATGGATCTATCAAAGAAAAAACTGGTTGAGATGGGGACACCTGTTGGCATTATTGCTGCGCAATCAATTGGTGAACCGGGTACACAGCTTACAATGAGAACGTTCCATATTGGGGGTGTTACTTCAAAGAAAAGTGAAGAAGAAACGATCCGTGCTGAGCTGCTACTTCTGCAAAAAGGTGAAGCATATAAGCAATTTGAGATCGAAAAAAAGCTTTTGGATGCAAATTTCAAAAGTGTAAAGAAGATTACAAATAAATATCAATATAAGATCGAGAAATTTAAATTGTATGTAATGTCTCCCAACTATCCTAACAAGAGATTGACGATAATTTTTAATGAACAAGGTATTCTTACGGAAATCAAGGATAATAATGGGAAAAAATATGATGAAATTTCTTTGATACAGGGTAAATTAAAGTATAGATTGCAATACAATAAAGAACCGAACTCAGAGGGGAAACACCTAAATCTTTCAAGGGACGGTGAACTTGTTATCCTTTCCGATATTAAAGAAGTAGTAACTATTGATAAAGATGCACATGGTTCAAATATTATTTACAAAACTGCAGCCGAAGATATCGTTGACCCAAAAACCAAAGACTTAATATGCCCTTCGGGACACATTATTGACGGGAATAGAACTTCATTGATACTTACTTCGAAGCTTGTGAATATCAAGGTATTCAGAGAACTTGAAAGATATGATACGCCTTATGGTTCCGAATTATTAATTCCAAATAGAAAAATGTTGAAAAAGAAAACTCCTATTGCAATTAAATCACTTTATTATGAACCGATTATTGCAGAGGAAAATGGAAAGGTAGAATTTCATAATATCGATTTCAGTCCGGATAGCGTTAAAAGTAATGATAAAATAGTTATTCAACCTGCAATTGTTGCAACAAGTCGACTTCATCCGAGGATTATTATTAATGGCGTAGAACATCAGATAGAAGTTTCAAGAATTGTTAAAGGTATCGGTAAGGGTGAAAAAGAGGTGCATACCACTCACATTAGCGTCCAGAAAGGTGACACTGTAAAAAGAGGTGATATTCTTGGAAAGATCGTTATCAAAAAAAATGAAAAGACGGACATTACGGGTGGTTTAATGAAGGTTGAGGAACTTTTTGAAGCAAGGCACAGAAAATCAACTGAAAATGCGATTCTTACGGAAATTACAGGAACTGTTGAAATATTCCAGGACAAGACAAAAAAGATTAGAGGAACCTATCCTGTTTATGTAAAGATAAATGCTCCAACCGGAGGCGGCAAACAGTATAAGATCAATTACAATCAACAGATCAAGGTAAAAGATGGTGATAGAGTAGAACAGGGTGATCCGTTAACTACCGGTATTACGAATCTTTTTGATTTACTAAGGATTAAGGGTGCTAACTATGTTAGAAGGTACATTGTTGATGAAGTAAAATCAATATACAAACTTCAGGGAATAGGTATTCACGACAAACATATCGAGATCATTGTTAGTAAAATGCTTTCTAAGGTTAAGATAACAAAAATGGGTGATTCGGAATTTCTCCCGGAACAAATAGTAAGCAAGAAGGAATTTGCAAAAGAAGTGGCAAGATTAGAAAGCGAGGGAAAAGAGAAACCGGAATCCGAACAAACCCTTCTTGGTATAAGTAAGGTTGCATTACAGACAGATAGTTGGCTTTCCTCTGCTTCATTCCAGGAAACTATTCGAGTACTTTCTATGGCAGCTATCGAAGGGAAAGTTGACAATATAGAAGGTCTTAAAGAGAATATTATTATTGGGAATTTGATTCCCGCAGGTACCGGTTTCAGGGAAGAAAAAGTTAAAGTTGCAGATAGCATGAAAATAATGCGTCAGGAATTGGAACATTTTTCCTGGAAAGATTCACAGGGAGAATAAAAGAGCACTGTTCTCTTTTTGCAATTATTTTTTTGAAAATTCTATTGCTTTTGGTTTATTAATGGTAAATTTTTCTTCATACTCCAATTTTTTGTATTCATTATAAATAATCCTTATTATGTATTCTTTGTATATTTTCTTGGAGTAAAAACCAATTTCTATCAGGTTCATATCTCTTTCAACAGGAATTTCATTTAATAGGACATTAATATTATTTTCCCTTCCGTATATCAATATGGTTTGTCCCATATTGATATCATTCAGATGCAAAGAGAGATAAACTCCCTTATTACAATAATCATAATCAAAACTTTTAATGATCTTTGCACCGCTTCCAAAAACCAACGCAATAATTAAGATTAAAATGGCTTTCTTTTTCATTTTATTCACCTCGCTATCTATTATGGAAGAAATATGCCAGTTGTAACTAATGATATACTGGTAAGTGATTTTGACATAGAATAAATATGTGTATTTTAGTAAACACCTTTTCCTTACCTATTGACTTTTTTTATTTTTTTGATATAATCAAAGCATCCCGAGCTGTATCGCCTAAGGCGGAGCATTCTTTATGAGATTATTACACCTTTGATGTAAATCAAAGGCTCATAATGACTTTGTCACTTTTGATCTGGAACTTTTTTTGACCCGGTTATACAGCCGATAGGGGTAAGTAAGGAAACTTCTTGCCCTCCCGTGCTTGGAAAGGGATAAATATATTTTATCAAGAATTCCTTTCCTTTTTGATTTATTATGGAGGCATTATGAAAAGGCTAAGTGTAGTTTTGTCGGTCATTATCATCTTTATTCAGATGATTTTTGCAGGAGAAGAGGTATCCGGTATTGAACCGAAGAAGATTTATACCACAGAAACGATCATTATTAAGGATACGAAATGGAAAAATGTTGAGGTTATTACAAAAAAAGAAATTGAAAAATCCAATTTTCAAACCGTTTCGGAGGTATTATCTTCCATACCAGGTGTATATTTCTCTATTGGAATGAAGGGGGAAACCTCTATCTATATAAGAGGGGTAAGCAAATCAAAGGTAAAGGTCTTGATAGATGGCGTTTCAGTCAATGATATCTATTATGATACTATTGATGTCTCCGTAATTTCCATCGAATCCATTGAACAGATTGAGGTATATAAAGGTCTATCTGCTTCGTCTTACGGCAGTAATACAATGGGTGGTGTTGTAAATATTGTTACATCATCTCCCCAAAGTCCGATATCCGTTCTTGTTCAGGGTGATAATTTTAACGGTGGCAAACTTTCCGGAACTTTTTCATTTTCAAAAGGGATTTTTACTCTATCAGGCGGTTTTTCCGAGGTTTACGGTGATGGATATAAACTTTCAAATGACTTTGCTGCCGATATTAATGAAGACGGCAGTACAAGAGAAAACAGTGCTTTCAGTAAAAAAAATCTAATTCTCAAAAACGGATTAGATTTTGATGCTAATAATTTTTTACATTTTGGTGCAACTATTATTGATAACTATAAAGAACTCCCATATAATATTAGTGCAACGAAAAGTAAGCCGTCAAAGGTTTTTAAATCACCAAGATATTGGAGATTTCCGATCTGGAAAGAAAAAATATTCACAATTGACGGTCAAAAATTAATAAATGATCTTATGAAATTTTCTTTAAAAACAAACTATATCAAGATAGACAATACACTTGATATGGCGGTAGATAGCGAATTTGAAGAGATGGGGGAAGAGGATACATTCGACGATTCCGGTTTAAATATAAATACGGCACTTGAAGGGATGAAATACCTGAAATATAAGATCGGTTACAATTACGAAGAGAAACATCATAACAAGACCGAGAAAAATTATATCTACGATGAAATAATTAATGAAACTATGTCTTCCGCATATAATAATTTTTTTCTTTCACTTGAAAAAAGATTTTCTTCTTTCCTAATAAATCTTCAAACGAGCTATAACGGGTATGAGGCAAATGACTTTAAGATGAATAAAATGATCTATATAAGCAAATTAGAAGCAGAGTTAGTAAAAAAACTCACTATTCAGACACAATTCGGAACGAAGATCCATTTCCCGACCCTGAAACAGATGAATGATATTATTGCTGACAATTTAAAACCGGAGGAATCGACGGAATTTAATATCAACTTAAATTATAGAACAGGCATTATTGATCTGACGCTCGGCTATTTTTCAAACAGTATTGACAATCTTATCAATAGAGATAAAAAGGGAGAGCCGTATTACAATATCGGAAAATCACTCATTTCGGGTGGAGAGGTAACGGTGAAATTGAAATATTGGAGATTTAGCTTAACTTCAAATGGTGAATTGATCAGCGGAGTAAATAAATCGGAAACAGGTTCTCCCGATGATTATATTGATGATCTTCCCTACATTCCCGAATATCGTTTATACAACAGTTTAAATATTAATATTTTGAAATCATTGGATATTGCCTTAGAAGCGAATTTTATCGGTAAAACCTATGAATATACTTACGATCCATCTTCTCACAGCAATATAAAAACTGAAATTCCGAGTTACGATTTGATGAATATTAATGCAAATTTCCGGATAAATAAAATGTTCAAACTCTATGCAAGGGTTAATAATCTTTTTGATACAAATTACTATACCGAAACGGATTTCCCCTGTCCCGGCAGGCAAATTATTTTGGGTGTAAGGATGGAATAAAAGGAATACAGGGAATAAGAAAATAAGGGAATAAAGAAAACAAAATCAATCACCGTCCCTACCCTTGAAAAAAAAAAATAAAACTGTAAAATAAATAATAATTTAAAAGGAGTGTTAAATGAGGATTCAAGCACATCCGATATTGGAATTTAAAAAGAAGCGGAAAATACCGTTTTTCTTTAATGGTAGAAGGCTTTACGGTTATGAAGGTGATACAATAGCTGCTGCACTTCACGATAATGGTATAAATGTATATAGGATCACATCAAAGGGTAGAAAAAGAGGTTTTTTCTGTGCTATTGGTAAGTGTTCATCATGCTTAATGGTCGTTGACGATATTCCCAATATCAAAACCTGTATAACTCCTTTAAAAAGTGGAATGAAAGTGGAAACTCAAAAAGGAAAAGGAGTTTACAAATGATTAAAACAGATGTATTGATAATTGGTGGTGGTCCTGCCGGTCTGGGAGCAGCCATAGAAACGACAAAAAGGAAATTAAAAACACTTATTATTGAAGAAAATCCGCTATACGGCGGGCAATTAATTAAACAAACACATAAATTTTTCGGATCATCCTCCCATTTTGCAGGGACACGAGGTATTCTGATACATGAAAAGCTGCATAAAGAAATAGAAAGCAAATATTTGACAATGAAGACCAATCACTCTGTAATTGCGGTTTATGACGATAATATCATAGGCATTCATGACAAAAACAAAAATAAATTTTTGAAAGTAGATGCAAAAAAGGTAATACTTGCAACGGGGGCATCGGAAAAGACCATTCCCTTTAAAAATAATGATCTTCCAGGCATTTACGGCGCCGGCGGTGTTCAAACATTGATGAATGTCAACGGTGTATTACCCGGGAAAAAGATATTGATGATCGGCGCGGGAAATATAGGTCTCATTGTTTCATATCAATTAATCCAAGCCGGTGCGGAAGTTGTGGGCATCATTGAAGCAATGTCAAAGCAAGGCGGATATTTGGTCCATTTGGATAAGGTAAAAAGACTTGGTGTTCCGCTTTATTTCAATCACACTATTGTTGAGGCACATGGTGATGATAAGGTAGAAAAAGCAGTGATCGCAAAAGTTGATAAAAATTGGAATATCATAGATGGAACTCAAAAAACAGTGGAATGTGATACCATTTGTCTGGCAGTGGGTTTGACCCCGACTTCTGAACTTTTGTGGCAAGCCGGCGTTGAAATGGAATTTAATCCTGTGCTGGGTGGGTATATTCCCAAATATAATGAGTATATGGAGACAAATAAGAAAAAATTTTTTGTAGCAGGCGATGCTGCTGGTATCGGAGAAGCAACTTCTGCCATTATTGAAGGTCGGATTGCCGGTATTTCCGCTGCAAAGGCACTTAATGCAGAAAAAAATGCTAAGAAATTTCATAAACCATTGATCGATTATATAAATAATTTAAGGGACGGTTCCACGGGAATTAAAGTAAAAAAAGCGAAATTTGGCCTATGGGGTAAGGAACTTAAAGATATTAAGGAAGTAAAAATAAGACCCAATCAAAAGGGAAAGATAAAAAAAGACAGGAAACAGCCCTATGTGGTAATAGAATGTACAGAGGATATACCCTGTAATCCATGTGAAGCATCGTGTCCCTTCGGTGCTATTGATATAGGTAAAAGAATCGTCAATATTCCCGTTGTGGATCTGAATAAATGTACCGGTTGTCTTTCATGTATCTCATCATGTCCCGGTCTGGCAATTTTCGGTATTACGGAAAATGTACAAAAGGGAAAGGTCGTGATCTCCATCCCTTATGAATTATACCCTCTGCCTGAAAAGGGAAATAGCATCTGGGCGGTTGATAAAAACGGTCAAATTCTTTCTGAGGCGGAAGTTTACAGGGTAAGAAAAAATAAAAATAAAACAAATATTGTTTCTATTATCGTTGATGAAAAATATAAAGATTCCGTAAGACATTTTTACCCGCAGAGCGAGGGTGATGTTATAATTTGCAGGTGTAATGATATTACAGCAAAAGAGATCAATGATGCTATTGATGACGGTTATACGGATTTTGAAGAATTGAAAAGATATTTGCGGGTTACCATGGGACCATGTCAGGGCAGAGGTTGCCGACATTTGGTCATGGGAATGATAAGAGCAAAAACAGGGAAAGATATATCCAAAGGATCTACCGGTACGAGAAGACCTCCGGAATCCTCTTTACCGTTTAAAGCCATTGTAAAAGAGAATAAAAAAAGGAGCAAAGAATGAAAAAGTCCTATGAAGTGGGGATAATCGGTGGAGGTATCATCGGTGCTACCATTGCATATTATCTTGCAAAAATGGGAATGAAAGATATTGTACTCCTTGACAAAAGTTATTATACGAGCGGTTCTACGGGAAGATGCGGCGGTGGTATAAGACAGCAATGGTCAACTCCTGCAAATGTCAAGCTCGGTATCCGCTCAGTAAAACTTTTTGAACAATATGAGAAGGAATTGGATTTTAATTTCGATTATGTCCAAAAGGGTTATTTAATATTGGCATTTACAGATGATGAGGTAAGGGATTTTAAGAAAAATGTCAAAATGCAAAGATCCTTGGGACTCAATGTCAATTTTATTTCAAAAAAAGAAGCACAAAAGATAGTGCCATTTTTAAATACAAATGATATATTAGGTGCAACATATTGCCCAACCGATGGTTTGGGAAGTCCTTTCCTGTCAACATTCGGATATTTGAAAAGAGTAAGAGAAATGGGCGTTGAAACCTATAATTATACGGAAGTTACTGCAATAAAAAGAAATAAAGAGAAATATGATCTGAAAACATCTAAGGGAAATGTTTCGGTAAAATATGTGGTAAATGCGGCAGGTCCCTGGGCAAAGGATATTTCGAAAATGCTTGATTATGATATTCCAGTCAATCCCGAAAGGCATCAGATACTTGTTACAGAACCCCTTGAAAGAATGGTCGATCCAATGGTCATAGATTTTCTTCATGGATTTTACGGTTCGCAGGAAAAGAACGGTGGTTTTGTCATGGGAGAAGGTGATCCAACGGAGCCGGAATCATTCAAGATCTCTTCCAATTGGAAATTTCTGGAATCCATATCAAAAAAATTCACATATCTTTTTCCAAAATTTAAGGATGTTAAGATATTGAGACAGTGGGCGGGTTCTTATGTAGTTTCACCGGATGCCCAACCTATTTTGGGACCTATTTCAAAAGAGGATAAGAACTTCTTTTTAGCAGTGGGATATTCCGGTCACGGTTTTATGCTTGCGCCTGCAACGGGTGAAGCGATTGCAGAATGGATATTATACGGAAAATCAAAAACCACTGATATTTCACATCTCACAATGGAAAGGATCGAAAAAGGATTATTCGAGCAAGAACATAATGTGGTGTGATTAAATCCAGTTGAGAGTTGAAAATTGAGAATTGAGAGTTAGAAAAACAGTATTCAGTACTAAGTATAAAGTGAAGAGAAAAAGAAATGGAATAACCACAGAGCA
>JAUXGM010000115.1 GCA_030622125.1 bacterium
GCTTGCATCGTGCGTCCCAAGACTGTGTCCCGGACTCTTCCTTATACCGTATTCCGTGTTGAGTAAATAGAAATGGAATTTCTTAAACTCAGTACGAAAAACTTAGTACTTAGTACGATTACTCCTTGAACCTTCGACCTTTTTAATGACTTCGTTGCCTTTGACTTGTATCTTTTTTTACTTCATACTTCATACTTCTTCACTTCCCACTTGATATTTTGTCATTCTGAAGGAGCCCCGTATCCGATTTTCATCAGGACAGACTCGATACGGAATCCAATATTTCTTTTCTTACAACTCAAAGCTCAAAGCTCAAAACTTACTTTATGTCCCAGTCCCTATTTTTTTTATTTACCTTTTCCATAGGAATCTTTAAGTAGATTTTTACCTTTCTGGCACGAATAATTACTCAATTTTTTACCTTTTCCATAGGAATCTTGATTTTTAATGATAAATATGATATAAGTAGATATGAAGCGAGATATTTATAAAGACCTTATGAATTGGAAAAATTCTAAACGAAGAAAACCCTTAATTCTAAAAGGTGCAAGACAGATTGGAAAAACCTATATTTTAAAAGTTTTCGGTGAAAATGAATATTCTAATACCGCTTATATTAATTTTGAAGAAGATCCTGAAGCAAAAATTCTTTTTGAAGGAAAGTTAAATCCTCAAAAAATCATAGAAAAATTATCTCTATATCTAAATATAAAAATTGAACCTAAAAAAAGTTTAATAATCTTTGATGAAATTCAAGAATGCCCGGCGGCTTTAACAAGTTTAAAATATTTTAATGAAGAAGCAAATGAGTATCATTTAGTTACAGCCGGTTCTCTTTTGGGTATTAAAATGAAGGGAATTACTTCGTTTCCCGTGGGGAAAGTGAATTTTTTTAACCTTTTTCCGTTTTCGTATGAAGAATATCTTGATGGAATAGGAAAATCAAATTTAAGAACAGTATTGAACAATGTAAATAAAATGGAACCAATTGATATAATATTTCATAATGAATTGACAGAAAATTTGAAAATGTATTTTTTTGTTGGTGGCATGCCCGAAGCAATTCTTCAATATAAAAAAGATAAGGATTTTGGGGTAATACGAGAAATTCAAAATGAAATTTTAACTGCTTATTCAATGGATTTTTCAAAACACCCGACAAAGTCAGAAGCAATAAATATAATGAATGTTTGGAATTCTATACCAACACAATTAGCAAAAGAAAATAAAAAGTTTCAATATAACAATATATCTAAACATGCAAAGGCGATAAAATACCGAAATTCTATAGATTGGCTTGTTAATGCAGGTTTGGTGTATCGTTCTTTTAATGTAAAAACACCGAAATTGCCAATTTCTGCATATAGGGAAAGTAATAATTTTAAATTATTTTTACTTGATGTGGGGCTTTTGGGTGCAATGCTCAATTTGACTACAAAAACAATTGTTGAAAGAAACAAATTATTTTTAGAATATAATGGAGCATTTACTGAAAATTATGTTGCTCAAGAACTAATAGCAAACAAATGCAAAGAATTATACTACTGGCGAAGTGGAAATAGTGCAGAGGTAGATTTTATACTATCAGATGGGAATAATATTATCCCTCTTGAAGTAAAATCCGGATTAAGTAAGAAAAAAAAGAGTTTAATTGTTTATAAAAATAAATATAACCCCTCAAAAATTATCAGAACAACTTTAATGAATTTCAAAAAAGACGGAAAAATGTACAATTATCCATTATATGCGGTATCAAAAATTCAAGAGTAATAACTTGTTCGGCACTTATTAAAATAATTTTGCAACTTTTGCAATTTATCCCGCACTTTTACGAAGGTGTTGGACCACCGTCCCTGTTTTTTTCCCAAAGCAGAGAAAAATTGATTTTAATGGAAAAAAATTCTATAATAGAACAAGAAAAATAATGGAGCTCAATATGAATATTGTTATATTTAAAATAATTGCTTTTATTACTATTCTAATTACTGGTATATGTGGAGGTTTTCTATCTTTATGGCTTGCAACATCAAAAAAAAGTGAGCGATTATTCTCATTAGGAAATGCATTTGCCGGAGGTATTTTTTTAGGTGCCGGATTGATCCATATGCTCCCTGATGCCCAGGAAGGACTTGGTCATTTAGGCAGAAATTATCCATGGGCTTTTTTAATTTGTGCAATTGGCTTTCTCATGATCCTCTTTCTGGAAAAAGTAGTAATACGAAGTCATTCTGCTGTTGCTAACTCCTTAGTAGAAAAAACCAGGGCAAGATTTTATCCTTATATGTTAACATTGGTATTATCCGTTCATTCCATTATTGCAGGTATTGCTTTGGGTACAGAAAATAAAGTAGGATTATCGATCGTAATTTTTATTGCTCTGATCTCACATAAATGGTCTGCTGCTTTTGCATTGGGTGTAAGTCTTATAAGGGCTGATATACAAAGATCAAAGATAAAAAAGATATTAATTCTCTTCTCTTTTGCTACTCCGGTAGGAATTATCTTAGGTATTACACTGGATACTGTTTTAATGGGAAGATCTGAAGCAATTGTTGAAGGAATATTTGATGCTATTGCAGCTGGAACATTTTTATATGTAGCAATCGTCAATGTATTTAATAAAGAATTTAAACAGCATGAAGACAGGTGGTTAAAATTCTTAATGTCAATAATTGGACTTGTCGTAATGGCGTTACTTGCAATCTGGACATAGGATATAAAACTATATATTTATAATTTAAAGTTTAAAATTTGATGAATCCCTCCTTTTATTTTTTGCAAAAAATCATTTTTTATGATACAATAAATAAGGAGTTTAATGTAATGAACCTATTGATAGATATACTTAAAACACCATCTGTTTCCGGTTACGAAAGTGGTTTAAAAAATGTTATACTGGACAAATTCAAAGAATACGGATTAATTACCGCTGTTTCTCCGCTCGGTAATATTAGCGGTAAACGAATGGGAACATTCCCTTATACGATCCTTATAGATGCCCATTATGACCAGATCGGGCTTATTGTTAAGAAAATAGAAGAAAACGGAATGATCAGGGCACAAAATGTCGGCGGAGTTGATCCCAGAGTGCTTTTCAATCTTCCATTAAAAATATTTGGGAACGAAATTGTTAAGGCAGTTGTTGCCACCAAACCTCCCCACCTCCAGAAAACAAAAAATAAGAACAAAATCCCGAAGATTTCAGAATTCTTGATAGACACGGGATTGAGTAAAAAAGAATTGAGTTCAAAGATCAGAATTGGTGACCCCATTTTTTTTGATGTTGAGCCGGAGATCATGGGAAACTACATATCGAGTCCTGCAATAGATAATAAAGGAGGTTTGTGGGTGCTTTTGAAACTTGCTCAGTTTTTGAAGTCATACAAAGCGGTTCCATCCGTAATTCTTCGCGCAACCGTTCAAGAAGAGGTCGGTTGTCGGGGTGCCGCTAATAGGGTTGATGATCTTTACGATCTTGCTGTGGTAATTGATGCGACATTTGCGACTCAACACCTTGCCGATGATGATCATACCTTCCCTATTGTTGGTGGCTTAACGATAATGTATGGACCGAATTACTCAAAAAAGATAAATGAGAAATTTGAAAATGTCGCCTCAAATAATCATATAAAATTTCAAAGAGAGGTAGAAGAATCCGTTTACGGAACAAATGCTTATAGATACAGCGTTTCAGGAAATCACGCCACCTGCGGGATCTCTTATCCGATCTTCAATATGCATACCCCGAATGAAGTAGTAGCAATACCTACTTTGTTAAGCATAGTTGAATTATTGACGAATTTTATAAAAAAATTCGGGGGGAATAAATGATGAATTTCGCGGTAAAATTATCCAATGGATTCGGCCCATCCGGTTGTGAAACAGAGATAAGGGAACTCATAAAACAGGAATTAAAAGAATATAATATAAAATTCAAAACAACATTTCTCGGAAGTTTAATTGCAACCAAAGAAGGAAAAATTAAAGATCAAAGAGTTATCATTACGGCACATACGGATGAGGTTGGATTTATTATTTCAAAGATAAATAACGATGGAACACTTTCATTTAGAAAATTAGGCGGTATAGATGATCGGATATTGCCTTCAAAAAAAGTAGTAATTGGGAGAAAGAGAACAAAGGGAATAATAATGTTTCCGCAGATCCATCTTTTTCCCCCAAAGGATATCGTTAAGTTAAAAGATCTGAGAATATTTATCGGTGCTACAACCATGGAGCAAGCAGCAAAAAAGGTTACCATTGGTGATTACGCTACCTTTGCTACAAAGGGAGAAATTAGAAATGGACAACTTTGGGGAAAAGCATTAGATGATCGTATCGGGTGTTTTGTGTTGTCTGAAATCTTGAAAAAGAATTGGAATATCGGCATTACGGGAATATTCAATTCACAGGAAGAGGTAGGTTGCCGAGGCATAAAATCCGCTTTACACAATGCCAAAGGGACTTATGGACTTGCAATAGAGGGTACAACCGCTTACGATATTGATGATTCATTAGATATATCTCCGTCAACGGAGCTTGGTCTTGGTCCAGCAATTACAATCATTGATCGAATGTCAATAGGAAATCCCAATATGATAAAATTAATGGAGTTTGCTGCAAAAAAGAAAAAAATTCCATTTCAATACAAAAGAACCGCTACCGGCGGTACGGAAACCTATTTTCTATTAAGAAATAAACAAGGGCTTCCGGCACTATGTATTTCCGTCCCCGTTCGTTATATCCATTCACCCCTTGGTATGTGCCTGGAAACAGATGTAAAAAATACGATCAGCATAATTGAACAGTGGCTACTTGAACTTGAAAAAAAAGTGGAGGAAAAATAAATGACGATCAACATAAAACTTTTAAGACAACTTACACAAGCTTATAGCCCTTCGGGATATGAAGATGATATCTCTAAAATTATTTTCGATCATCTTAAAAAACTGGAATTGGAACCGAAAAAAGATCTTCACAATACTGTAAAAATTACAATGGGAAAAGGACAAAAAAAAGTTCTCGTTACCGCACACATTGATGAGATTGGAATAGTAGTAAACCATATAGATGAGAGAGGTTTTCTCAAGGTCTCACCAATTGGTTTTCAGTATGATGAAGGAATATCCGGCAGTCGTGTAATTTTTAAAAATGGAAAGTTGGGAGTTCTTATTAAGGAAGGAAATAATAATGATGATCTCTTTCTTGATATTGGTGCAAAAAATAAAAAAAATGCTGAAAATTTACTACCGGTTGGAAGTTTCGGAGTTTTTGTAGGGGATCTAATAGAACTTGATAACAATAGAATGATCTCTAAAGCAATGGATAATAGAATAGGTGTTTATGTCCTCTTAAAAACAATAGAAAGATTAAAAACTTATGATCTTCAAAATGAGATAACCTTTGCATTTACGGCTCAGGGTGAGTTTTCCGGTCTTGGTGCGGTAACCACAGGCTACTCAATTGCCCCCGATCTTACAATTTCCATTGGCATTGCAAAAGCAACCGATACGAGATCCGAAACCGATAATACCATATTTTTAGATCAAGGGATTGTTATCAAGGTAATGGATCATTCGCTGATAGCACATCCTTTGTTAAAAAATTATTTCATTGATCTTTGTGAAGATAAGAAGATCCCTTATCAATTGGAAGTCATATCCGAAGGTCAGTCGGATGCAGCGTATATCTCTCTTTTAAATAAAGGAGTTCCTGCTATTGGACTTTCTATTCCTGCGAGATATACACAGAAAGCATTGGAGATGGTTTCAAAGTCGGATGTAGAGAACGCTATAAAAATACTTTATGAGGGATTAAAAGGCACTTTAATATGAAAAATTCTAAGGAAGCAGCAGATTTTATTAGAAAGGGATTTGATGGTAAGGTGGACCTTGCAATAATAGAGGGCTCCGGAATAGATACCTTTGATGATACTTATGAAAAAGTTTTTTCTGCTTCCTACCGTGATATACCACATTTTCCACTATCAACAGTTGAAGGGCATGCCGGTCAATTTTCCGTTTATAAAAAAGGCAACAAGGCAATAGCGGATTTTAAGGGTAGAATTCATTTTTATGAGGGCTACTCTATGTGGGATGTTGTTTTTCCCATAAGGTTGGTCTATCATCTTGGAATAAAAAATATTCTTTTAACAAATGCTGCCGGGAGTTTAACAAAGGCTATTGAACCGGGAGACCTTATAATATTAGAAGATTATATAAATTTTGCTCAGAATAATCCGCTAATAGGTTATGAGCCCGAATTCGGTGAACGGTTTGTTGATATGAGCGACCCGTTTGATAAAAGAATGATAAAGACTGCTGTGACGATCTATGAGAAATTAAATTTTCCCGTTAAATATGGTGTATATGTATTTCTTACGGGTCCAACTTACGAAACTTCCTCCGAAGTCAAAATGATAAGACTTCTTGGTGGTAATCTTGTCGGGATGTCTACTGTTCCCGAACTTATCATGGCAAGGCAGATGGGAATAAATGTCTTAGGTATTTCCCTGTGCACCAATTTTGGTACAGGTATATCGGATACTCCTTTATCTCATAGTGAAGTAATTGAAACAGGCAAACGTGCAAAGAGAAAATTAAAAGATTTTTTTAGAGAATTTACAGATGTTTTATAAAAAAGAGGATTGGCAAAAATTCAGATTTAATCAAAAAAAAATAGATGAAACATCATTTAAGCTCGGCATTGAAAAAAAGATCGTAGCTTTTTATTTGAAAAGAAATCGCGAAACGCTTTTGTCATTTTTGGAGAAAGATTTTCCGCTATATATGGAATACGATGCAACCGTAAACATAAATGCAGCAGCTCAATTTTTGGGATCCGCTTTTAAAAAAGATGAAAAAACATTGGTGTTGTATGACTGTGATCTTGATGGCTATGGTGCTATGAAGATACTTTCCCTTATTAATGAAGAAGGCTTTAAAAGCCACAATATATTTTATAAGGAATTCTGGAAAAATATTCCGCTTTTTGAAGTTGAAGATGCGAA
>JAUXGM010000093.1 GCA_030622125.1 bacterium
ACTCTATTTTCAAAAGTAATACTAAAAAATGAATTTTTCATCGAAAAGATCGGAAGCGATCGGTTGAAAGAGGTACTTTCCCTTGATTATTTTAAGCGATATATAGATGATATTTTTGAGGATGTAGAAAAATAAAATGAATAAAGAAAATATTATTCCAATGGAAATAATTGGAACAAAAATCTATATTATACGAGGTAAAAAAGTTATGCTTGATAAAGATTTAAGATGGATTGTCGGGTCAAGCCCGACAATGACAAGGGAAAGAATGAAGAGTGAAAATGCAAAGAAGAAAAACTCATTTGAGATTTATAATTTGCGGTTTGGAGTTAAGTTCCACCTCGTCATCCTGATCGAATGTGAAGGGTCTAATGGGGAATTTGGATAAGAGAGAAAATATATGAAATATAAAAATACTTTAACAAAAAAAGAATTAATTAAAAGATTGAAAGATATTGAATTTGATGATTTTGAAGTGAAAAAGGCAAAAACAAACATTCCTAAAGATATTTGGAAAACAGTATCAGCATTCTCAAATACCTCAGGGGGTTACATTGTTTTTGGTATAGAACAGATAAATAACAAAGGAGATTTTAAGATTTCGGGTATTGACAATCCCGAAAAAGTTCAAAATGATTTTCTAACAACATTAAGGGGAGAAAAATTTAATATCTCCCTTTCCGCTCAATCTCATTTGGAAAAATTTGGAAATGCAATTGTATTAATATTTTACATCACGGAAATGCCCCGCCAAGCAAAACCTGTTTATTATTATAATATCAACAATACTTTTATTCGCTCAGGTGGTGGAGATCAAAAAGCAACAAAAGGAGAAATAGAAAGATTTTTGAGAGAAGCTTCCGAGAGTTCAAGCGATTTAATGATTTTTAAAGATGCAACTATTGAAGATTTACGGACAGATACAATAAAAAGGTTTGCAAACATTATCAAATCCAATCCCGTTCTTTCCGGATATAGTAAACTGACAGATCTTGAGTTATTGCAACGGAAAGGATTTATAAAAAAGAATAAAGGTGATTTCAAAATAACTGGGGGCGCTATACTTTTGTTTGGAACTGATACTGCTATTAAAAATTATTTCCCATATTTTAAGGTGGACTATTTTGAAGTTCCAGGAATAAAATGGGGCGGTATTGATGAAAAAAGATGGGATTACCGAATACTTTCAGAAAGTAATCTTATTGAAACATTTTTTATGATATTTCCAAGATTACGGATTCGTGTGCCAATACCATTTGCCTTAAAAAAAGATGGAATAAGTAGAGATGATAATTCTCCCGCACTGATAGCAGTAAGAGAGGCATTTGTTAATCTACTTGCTCATACGGACTATTTTGATAGAAAAGGTGCTTCTATAAAGGTCTATGACAATAGAATAGATTTGACAAATGGCGGTTCATTGTTATTTAATGAAAAATTACTTTTAAATGGTGATATTTCGGAACCAAGAAATCCGCTTCTTATTCAAGCATTCAGACTAATGGTCCTTGCAGAAGATGCAGGTTCAGGATTTTTTAAAATTTTCACTAATTGGAAAAAAATGGAATTTATTAATCCTATTTATGAATCAGATCGTAGTAATAATAGATTTAAGTTAATACTTTTTACACAAAAGATATTGAAGAAGAAAACTAGGAATAAAACTAGGGGAAAAACTAGGGATAAAACTAGGGATAAAACTAGGGATAAAATTTTGACTTTAATCCTTAAAAATAGCAAAATAACAATGAAAGAGCTTTCTGAAAAAATTGGGCTATCTGAGAAAGGAATTGAATGGCAACTCCGTAAATTAAAAAAGGAAAAAATAATTAAAAGAATTGGTTCGAAAAAAGCCGGACATTGGGAAGTAAATGAAGAGTAAACCACAGCACCTTAGGAAGATGCTGGATAAACCACAAGTGCCATTACCGGTGCAGGGCGTAGAAATCTCATTGAGATTGCTACATTGGAGTTTATCCCGCACACCCAATCAAGTTGAGTGCATGCTTGAGGCGGGACAATGACAAAAAATATAAAAATAGATAGGAGTAAAAAGTTATGAAGATAAAAATCAGAGTGCAATTCAAAGACGGGGTATTTAATCCTGAAGGGGATACGATTAAAAGAACCCTTAATAAACTTGGATATAAAGAGATAAGAGCTGTTTCTATAGAAAAAACCTTCGTTTTGGATGTCGATGATGCCCATTATGATGAAAAAAGGATAGGGACGATAGCAAATGATATCCTTTCCAATCCCGTTATTGAGAGCTGGGAGATAGTAAAGTGAAAAGGGTTCTCGTAATAGGAAATGGCGGCAGAGAATCCGCTATCATATCAAAACTGAAAGAGAACCCCGATATAAAAATTTTTCAATGGCAGTTCAATAGTGCACTTAACGGTGTTTTTCCATATAGAAGTGATGTTTGGGATATAAACACATTAACCGATAATCTAAAAAAGGATGAATTTGATCTTGTTATCGTAGGACCTGAGGCACCGCTTGTTATGGGAATTGCCGATGAACTTGAAAAAAGAGGAATATTGGTCTTTGGTCCTTTTCAAAGGGGTGCTCTCATTGAAGGAAGTAAATCCTTCGCAAAGAACTTTATGAAAGAAAACAATATTCCAACCGCAGAATACGATCTGATCAAATCTTATGAAGAGGGAAAACAAATATTAAAAAATAGAAAATTCCCCGTGTATATAAAGGCATCCGGTTTGGCAGCAGGTAAGGGAGCATTATTTGTAAAAAACCTTGACGAAGGAATTAGAATCCTCAAAGAAATATTTATAGAAAAAAAATTCGGGGAACAGGATGAAGCGGTGATAGAGGATTTTCTTGAAGGAGAGGAGATCTCAATGCTTGCTTTTATATCAGCCGGTCAATATTTTCTTTTACCTCCTGCGAGGGATTACAAGAAAGCTTATGATAATGATAAGGGACTTAATACCGGAGGTATGGGATCGATCTGCCCTGTTAATGTTCCCGAATCTTCTTATAATAAATGGGGGAAAATAATTATCGGTAGGACGGTAGAAGGTTTCAAAAAAGCAGGAATTGATTACAGGGGTATCCTCTATGCCGGATTGATGGTAAACAATAATGAACCTTATGTATTAGAGTATAATTGCCGATTCGGTGACCCTGAGACGCAATCCATACTGCCGCTTATTGAAGGTGATCTTTTTGATATATGCTGCAATGTAGCAATGAATAAAAAAATAAATTTTGGGATAAAAAAGGATTTGAAAGCGATAACCGTAATACTTGCGGCAAAAGGTTATCCTGAAAATTATAAAAAAGGAATTGAAATAAAAATACCCGGTATGATTGATAATATAAGTATCTTACCGGCTGGATTAAAAAGGAAAAACGGAAAATATGTTTCAACGGGCGGAAGGATACTTGGAATAACAGGAATTGAAAAAGACCTTGAAAAACTTAGGAAAAAAATATATACTTATATCGATGAGATCTCAAATGAAAATACCTTTTATAGGATGGATATAGGAATATGAAAAAGCGTAGTAAAACAAAATTTATATTTGTAACCGGTGGTGTTATATCATCACTTGGTAAGGGCATAACATCGGCATCGATCGGAGTTGTCCTTAAAGACAAAGGTTTTCGGGTCAATATGATCAAATTTGATCCCTATATAAATGTTGATTCGGGCACAATGAATCCCTTTCAGCATGGAGAGGTCTATGTAACAAAGGATGGAGCGGAAACAGATCTCGATCTGGGACATTATGAGCGTTTCATATCAAGAGATATGACGGAAGATAATAATGTTACAACCGGAAAGGTTTATAGTAATGTAATAGATAAAGAAAGAAAAGGTGAGTTTCTCGGCAACTGTGTTCAGGTCGTTCCCCATATCACCGATGAAATAAAATCAAGAATATACAAATTGGTGAGTAAAAATACCGATTTTCTCCTCTGTGAGATCGGCGGAACAGTAGGTGATATTGAATCGTTGCCATTTTTAGAAGCGATCAGACAGATAAAACTTGAATATCCCAATGATGTTTTATTTATCCATCTTACACTTGTTCCCTATATAAAGACAGCGGGTGAGGTAAAGACAAAACCTACTCAACACTCGGTGAATGAACTGAGAAGGATCGGTATTCAACCGGATTTTATTGCTTGCAGAAGTGAAAATCCGCTTTCAAGAGCGATCAAAGCAAAAATATCATTGTTCTGTAATGTTTCTCAGGATAAGGTTATCTCTATCGAAGATGCAAAAAGTATCTATGATGTTCCGATAAATCTTGAAAGACAGGGATTTTCCGCTTCTATTTTGGATTTTTTTAGTATGATACAAACAAGAAAATCTAATTATCTCGATAATTGGAAGATCTTTCTTAATAACTTTTATGCACATGAAAAAGAAATAACAATAGGAATAGTCGGAAAATATGTTGAACTTCAGGATAGTTATATGAGTATTAAGGAAGCGATCAATCATGCTTCCGCTTATCTAAAAATAAAAACAAATATGAGATGGATTGAATCGGAAGCTCTGGAAACAGAAAACTACGAGAAAAAGTTGTGTGCCCTTAACGGAATTCTTATTCCGGGTGGATTTGGTGATCGTGGGATCGAAGGAATGATAAATGCGGCAAAATTTGCAAGAAAAAATAAACTGCCTTGCTTCGGTATCTGTCTTGGAATGCAGGTAATGATAATTGATCTTGCAAGAAATTATATTAAACTTGAAAATGCTAATTCTGCGGAGTTTAATTCAAAAACGCCTTACCCTGTTATTGATCTTCAGAAAGGGCAAAAGAATATAGATGCAAAAGGCGGAACACAGCGATTGGGACATTATCCATGTAAAATTTATAATAATACGATTGCATATCAAACATATAAGGAAAATCTTATTTTAGAAAGGCATAGACATAGATATGAATTTAATAATGAATTTAGGGAATTATTTGAAGAGAAAGGTATTGTTTTTTCAGGGATCTGTCCACAAAATGATCTTGTGGAGATCATAGAATTAAAGAATCATCCTTATTATCTCGGATGTCAGTTCCATCCCGAATTACAATCAAGACCATTGCAGCCGCATCGACTTTTTATAGGTTTTTTAAAAATATCATTGGAGAGAAAATATGAAACAAAAAAGTAAAATTATGGTAAAGGAAGATATCTTCCGTAGTTTAAAAAGGATCGCTCATGAGATCATTGAGTTTAACAAAGGCATTAAGGATATTGCCATCCTCGGCATAAGAAGAAGAGGCGTCCCTCTTGGAGATGTTATCAGGGAAGAGATAGAAAAAACGGAAGGTAAAAAGGTAACCTTCGGTATTATTGATATCACGCTTTACAGGGATGATCTTTCAACATTATCTGATAAACCGAAGGTGAACAGTACGGAAATAGATTTCAATGTTACGGGAAAAAACATTATTTTGATCGATGATGTTCTATATACAGGAAGAACAATAAGAGCGGCACTTGATGAAATAATGGATTACGGCAGACCGAAATCAATACAGGTTGCGGTTTTAGTGGATAGAGGACATAGAGAACTTCCGGTGATGGCAAATTATATCGGTAAAAGTATTCCAACAAAGAAAAATGAGGTTATTGAGGTAAAAACAGAAGAAACGGATGGTATCTGGGAGGTCTGGATAGCGGAGAAGATAAAAAAATGAAAAAGCATCTTATAACCATTGATGACCTTACTAAGAATGAGATAATGAGCATAATGGAACAGGGGAAGGCATTCAAAGAGATCCTTTCAAGACCGATAAAAAAGATTCCGACATTGAGGGGAAAAACAATCGGACTTTTATTTTTTGAACCGTCAACAAGAACAAAACTTTCGTTTGAACTTGCGGCAAAGAGAATGTCAGCCGATGTCCTGAATTTTTCTGCTTCAACAAGCAGTTTAAAGAAAAAAGAATCCATAAAAGACACAATTATGACCTTAGAGGCAATGAAGATAGATATCTATGTTGTTAGACATGGATTTCCCGGAGTTCCCTATATCGTAGCAAACAATATTAAAGGATCGGTAATAAATGCAGGTGATGGTGCTCATTCACATCCCACTCAAGCACTGCTTGATCTTTATACTATATGGGAAAAATTCGGTGAATTAAAAGGATTAAATGTTACAATTGTCGGTGATGTTAAATATTCAAGGGTTGTCCGATCGGATATTAATATACTTAATAAAATGGGGGCAAATGTAACACTCTGCACTCCTAAAACATTACTTCCGAGAACGATAGAAAAATTTAATGTGAAATATACATTTAATTTGAAGGAAGCGGTAAAAAATGCCGATGTAATAATTGGACTTCGTATGCAGAAGGAGAGGCAAGACAGCGGACTTATTCCCGATGAGGTTGAATTCAATCATTTCTTTGGTCTGAAACCCGAGATCGTTGCCAATGCAAGAAAGAATGTTTTAATAATGCATCCCGGACCGATAAATCGTGGTGTTGAGATAGATGGAGAGGTCGCCGATTCTGAAAATTCTGTTATAAATGAACAGGTTACGAATGGTCTTGCCGTCAGAATGTCAATATTCTATCATTTTGTAGAGGGTTAAAATGAAAAAATTATATTTTAAAAATGGACAGTTATATAATGGTAAAGAAATAAAAAAGAGTGATTTTTATGTTGTTGATGGAAAAATTACTTTTAAAAAACAAGAAAAAGTTGATGAGATATGTGATATAAAAGACTGCATTGTATTTCCTTCTCTTTTTGATCTCCATACACATATAAGATGTCCGGGAGAAGAGTACAAGGAGGATTTTGATTCTGTTACAAAGGCAGCGGTTCACGGTGGATTTACCGATATTTGTTCAATGCCGAATACGAAGCCAACTGCCGACAATCAACCGATAATTGATTATATAATATTAGAAGGCAAGAGGTATAATCGATGCAGAATTCATCCCTTCGGTTCATTAACCGTTGGACTTAAAGGGGAAAAGCTTTCCAGAATGGGGTTAATGAAAAAATCAGGAGCGGTTGGTGTTACCGATGATGGAAAATGTATTCAAAACAGTGTCATAATGATAAGAGCAATGGAATATGCTTCTACATACAATCTTTTTATTATGGATCATGCCGAAGATATAAATATAACCGGTACCGGTGTCTTAAATGAAGGAGAGATCTCTGATAGTCTCGGACTTTCCGGTGTGCCGGAAATAGCGGAAACAATAATGATATTGAGAGATATTGAGATGTCAAGGTATCTTGATATTCCGATTCATATTACTCATGTCTCTACAAAGAGAGGAGCAGAGATCATTCTTAAAGCAAAAAATGAAGGGGTAAAGATAACCTTTGATGTTACACCGCATCATCTCTCGTTTACTGAGAAGGACTGCGGTTCTTTTAACACACTTTTTAAGGTTAATCCACCATTGAGAACAGAATCGGATAGAAAATTCCTGATAAAATTAGTAAAATCGGGAAAGGTGGATGCAATCGTAACCGACCATGCTCCCCATGCAAAGTTTGAAAAAGAGTATCCCTTTGATCAAGCATCAGTTGGCATTTCCGGTCTTGACACAGCATTTTCTCTTTTATATAGAACCTTAACAATTGAAGAGGGTATCCCTGTTGAGAAATGGATTGACCTGATCTCAAATAAACCAAGAAAACTTTTGAAAATAAAACCGATCACTCTAATGGAAAACAAAAAAAGAGATTTCTTTGTCTTCAATCCCAAAGAAAAATGGACGGTTACAGAAAAGACGATTTATTCAAAAGGGAAAAATACACCGTTATTAGGGAAAAAATTAAAAGGTAAGATAAAATATACGGTTTTCCAGGGAAGAATTGTTTTCAGGGACGGAGGTTGAAAGAAGTTTTGAGTTGAAGAAAGGAAAGATTCACCGCAGAGACGCAAAGAACGCAAAGAAAGAAAAATCCGGAATTTAAGTAAGAATATTAACCACAGAGCACAAAATAGTTGAGAGTTGACAATTGAGAATTGAGAATTAAAATGCAAAAGCACCGGTCATTCGTAGGGGCACGGCATGCCGTGCCCATAAATAAAGAATAAAAAAGCCGTAGTTGAGAGGAAAAACAATATAAAACTCCGTCCCCCCATAAAAGAGGGACATACCCAAATACAGAGGTTAGAGGTTTGAGGTTAGAGGTTAGTTAAAAACAATATTAATCTCCGTCCCCCATTAAAAGAGGGACATTACCTCAACTTTCTGATTTTTAAAGTTGAGGTGTGTCCCGGATTCTTCATTAGAT
>JAUXGM010000038.1 GCA_030622125.1 bacterium
AATAAAATTGAATTGCGCACAATTCCCAATTCGAATACCGTCCCAGGAATTACCGAGATCAGCAGTTCCGGTCACATCAGTTCCTATACAATTTCCTAAGACTACATTATTATCCGTTCCACTGCCATCAATTCTAACACCACTCTGGTCATTTCCTGAAATAATATTTCGTGCTGTTGCAATGGTTCCACCAATGGTATTTGATTTCGCTCCACTACGGATATATACACCACTCCATGAATTTCCAAGATCAGCAGTTCCATTCACATCTGTTCCTATATAATTTCCAAGTATCTGATTATTGCTTCCAAGAATATAGACCCCATTAATATCATTGCCTGATATGATATTTCTTGCCTCTGCAACTGTCCCGCCAACTGTATTTGATTGAGCACCAGCAAATATGGCTACACCCTGGGATGAATTCCCCAGATCAGCAGTGCCGTTTACATTCGTTCCGATGTAATTACCGAGAACAACATTGTTATCAGTACCACTGTTACAAATATAGACCCCATTAATGCCATTGCCTGATATGATATTTCTCGCTCCGGCGGTAGTGCCACCAATAGTATTTGATTGAGCACCGTTCTGGATTAATACCCCAGAAGATAAATTAGCGAGAGCATTAGAACCGGTTACATCTGTACCGATGTAATTACCAAGAACCACATTATCATTCGTATCTATATCTCTAATTATTATTCCACAGTTAGTATTACCTGAAATGATATTTCTTGCACCATCAATTGTACCACCAAGTGTATTTGATTGAGCACCATTACTGATGCGTACACCATACTGTGAATTCCCCCTATCAAGAGTGCCAGTTACATCTGTTCCGATATAATTACCAAGAACAATATTATTATCTGTTCCACTTTCTTGGATATAGACACCATTTTGGTCATTACCTGATATAATATTTCTGGCACCTGCATCTGTACCACCAATTGTATTTGATTTTGCACCTCCGCCAATAGTGATACCGTGAGCTGTATTACCTAAATCAGCAGTGCCATTCACATCAGTTCCTATGTAATTTCCAAGAACTATATTATTATCCGTTCCAATATCCCGAATATAAACACCACGGGTATTATTGCCGGATATGATATTTCTCGCTCCTGCTATTGTACCGCCAATTGTATTTGATTGAGCACCGCTCGTAATGCTTATGCCACTGCCTGAGTTCCCTAAGCCGGCATCACCGGCGGCGTTTAAACCGATATAATTCCCGAGCACTTGATTATCATCAGTGCCGATGCTTGTAATATGGATACCATATTGATCATTAGCGGAAACAATATTTCCGGCTCCCGAGATCGTGCCGCCGATCGTATTTGACTGAGCACCACTCATGATGAGTACACCACTCTGTGTATTACCTAAAGCCGCGTCACCAGCGGCATTCGTTCCAATGTAATTACCAAGCACTTGGTTATTATCCGTACCGCTGCTCAAGATCCTGACACCATTCTGGCCGTTTCCGGATATGATATTTCTTGCTTCTGCGTCTGTTCCGCCAATTATATTTGATTGAGGACCACCGCCCATATAAATACCACATTGTGAATTGCCCAAATCTAAAGTACCGGATACATCCGTACCAATATAATTGCCGATGACCTTATTATTATCCGTGCCAATGCCATAGATATTAATTCCGCCGTTGTTCCCGGATATAATATTTCTCGCTCCTGCTATTGTACCACCAATTGTATTTGATTGAGCACCTACAACAATATCCACACCAACCTCCGAATTGCCAATATCAACAATCCCGGTTACATCTGTACCGATATAATTACCGATAACAACATTGTTATTTGTACCACTTTCACGGATTGAAACTCCCGCCCAGCCATTTCCTGAAATAACATTTCTTGCTCCGGCAATGGTACCGCCAATCGTATTCGATTGAGCGCCCCAAGAGATACATACCCCATGTCTGATATTACCCAAATCAGACGAGCCATTCACATCTGTCCCGATATAATTGCCAAGTATTTTATTGTTATCTGTCCCACTATCTCTTATATAAACTCCGTAGTGGCCATTTCCGGAAATAATGTTTCTTGCTGCATCAGAATCGCCACCGATAATATTTGATTTGGCTCCCCCGCCAATAGTGATGCCATAATTTGTATTACCTAAATCTACAGTGCCATTCACATCAGTTCCTATGTAATTACCAATGATTATGTTATTATCTACACCGTCATTGCCGTAAATAGATATTCCTGATTGACCGTTAGCGGATATGAGATTACCTTTCCCTGAAATAGTTGAACCGATCGTGTTTGCATGAGCTGCAGCTGTTATAGAGATGCCGTGCTGTGTATTTCCGAGAGCTGTATCCCCTGCTGCATTAGTGCCGATATAATTGCCGTATATTTCATTATCATAAGCATCATTACAAAGAAAAACACCATGCTGGTCATTACCAGAGATGATATTTCTTGCGCCGTCAGAAGAACCGCCTACGATATTTAAATGGGCCCAACTGATCGAAACACCTGAATACGAATTGCCAATATCCAATGTGCCGGTTACATCCGTTCCTATATAATTACCAAGTATTTTATTACCGATACTATCTTTACCTGTAATGTAGATCCCGGTTATATCATTACCTGAAACCAGGTTTCCCATTCCTGCAATAGTACTACCGATAGTATTTGAACTAGCACCGCTGTGAATATATATACCGGTATGAGAATTTCCAAGGTCAGCAGTGCCCGAAGTGTCTGTGCCCACATAATTATTTGCAATAAGATTTCCTGTGGCAGAAGCACCGGTTATTTTGATCCCAGAGGGTCTAAATCCGGGCAATCCAGAAAACCTATTAATTACCAGTCCGGCAACAATATTATTTGCGGAAGTTATACTTATACCACTACATCCTGAGGTATTAGTTCCGTCTATTTCAACATCATGATTCAAGCCTGCAAAAATGATCGTTCCACCAGTGGTATCGCTCAGTGCCGGTAATGCACTTGTGGGTTGAATTGTTCCTGAAATGGAAAATACGATCGTATCCGCACCCGCATTCCCATTGGCATCCGTAATTGCCTGACGCAACGAACCTGGACCAGCATCATTTGTAGTTATTACCGTATAAGTTGCAGAAAACAGACCAACAGCAGAAAAAACTAAACAAAGAAAAGAAAGAAAAAGTTTTTGGACTTTCATAATTTACTCCTTTTATTTGTAAATTATAGCATAATTTTAATTAAAAATCAAATTGCATCAAGGTGTTCTTCGCCACTCTCCAATTCTGCCATTGCCTTCTTAAATTCTTCTTCATTGGGTGCTCTGCCGTGCCACTGAACTTTGTTTTCCATAAAAGAAATACCTTTTCCTTTGATGGTCTTTGCAATGATTGCCACCGGTTTATTCTTTACAGAATTTACTTTTTTAAATCCGTCTATGATCTCTTTTAAATTATGACCGGCTATTTCAATTACTTCCCAATTAAAACTTTCCAATCTCTTCTTTAACGGATTTTTATTTTTTACTTCATCTACCTTTCCGTCAATTTGAAGACCGTTAAAATCAACTATCATGATCACATTGTCAAGTTTATAATGACCGGCAGTGGAGATCGCTTCCCATATCTGCCCCTCATCCATTTCACCATCGCCAACCATACAGTAAACATAAGCAGAATTTTTATCATATTTGAGTGACATTGCAATACCGTTTGCAATTGATAACCCCTGCCCAAGTGACCCGCTTGAAACTTCTATTCCGGCGGTCTTTAACATATGCGGATGTCCTTGAAGGTTGGAATCGATCTTCCTAAATGTTTTTAATTCCTCAACGGGAAAATAGCCGGTCATTGCTAAAACAGTGTAAAGTGCAGGACAAATATGCCCTTTTGAAAGTATAAATCGATCCCTTTCATTCCAATCAGGCTCATCCGATCTATGTCTCAAAAAATTATAATAGAGAGCAACTAAAATATCTATTGCTGAAAGCGAGCCGCCGGGATGTCCCGATCCGGCAAGATAGATCATTTTAATAATATGCTTACGTGCCATGTATGCCCGTTTTTTTAATTCAATTATAGAGAGACCTATTGGATATTCCATCTTGTCCCTTTGAACATTTTGAAATTTCTTTTTTTTATGCCCTTATTTTTATATGAGTAGGTTTCCTTTTTAATACTTTTTTTTGCGCTTACATAAATTTTTCTATATAACGAAAAGTCCGACCATTTATATTCTCTTAGGTCAAATCTTTTAACAAAAGTTGCAAAATGCCTTTCCAAATTATTTAAATAAGAGCTGTAAATATTATTTAGGTTCATCAAGAGTGAAATCCCACTGAGTTCTCCGTTTGGCTCCTTATAACTTCCGGATATATCAGAAAGATAAGTCCTGTCCGCTCCCAATTTATAAGCATATAATACCGGAATATTTTCTAAAAAACCACCATCGGAAAAATATTCTCCATTGATATCAACGGGTGGAAAAACAACCGGCACCGACATTGAAGCAACAATTGCAGGGACAAGTTCTCCCTTTGAAAAAATAGTATAATTACCTTTGGTTAAATTAACAGCTCCTAAATATATGGGAATAGGGAGTTCTTCAAATCTAATCTTGCCGAATATATCATAAAACAATTGAAAAACTTCCTCATTTTGAAAAAGAGACGATTGCTTTACAAGTTTAAGACCATCAAAAAATGTTTTAGCAGTATGAAAAATATTCTTATGCTCCGGATTTGCAAAATGTTCTTCTATTTTTTTTAATATATCCATAGAAAAAACTTTACTTTCCAAACCCTTTATCTTTTTTATATCACCGTTAAAAAAACTATATAAAGCAGCAGCAAATGCACCCGCACTTACACCGATGATACTGTTTATCTTTAAATTACAATTTTCTAAAAAGGCGATGTGAGCAATTCCTTTGACCCCGCCGCCGGAAAGTATAATAAAATTTTTCACCCTTCAATGATCTCAACATTTGCTCGAGGAACAATAACCTTATCCCCGTTTTCAAGTTCAACTTCCACTACCCTGACCATTGCCTCTGATTCTAATTTTTGGAGTTTTGACGGCAGAGAAACAACCTTAGCGATCTCGCCAAAATATGGATTTCTTATTATTCTGATATTTTTGCCCTTTTCAAGAAAATATTCCGGTGCCTTAATATGTTCATCGGAGTAATTTAAATCGGTTGCAATGATCTCAGGTCTGATAACCCCTGCTCTTATCTGTGTTGCACCGTTTATTGAAACAAATTTGCCATCAAGTGATCTTAAAAGCTCAAAGGTCTGCTTAGCCATATTTATCATACCAAATCCTTCCGTAACAACAATAGAAAGCGGGATTTTTTCATTTCCGGTGATCGCTACCCCGATCTCATATCCGAGAAGTGCTTTTATGTCGGCATCATCAATTCCTGCTGTAATAATGCCCTTAACACCGATTGCCATTGCTTTTTTAATAAAATGATAATCCGTATGTGAACCTGCAACAATAATTTTGTCTTTTAGGTCATCGCTGAGATCATCTGTTTTAGCACTCTTTTCAGGTCCGCTTACAATAACTTTTAAGTTACCCATTCTTTCACCGCCAAGTCCGAAGATGCCCTGGATAAAAGAACCTTTTGTTTTAATAATAACTCCTTCTTCCGGTATAACTTCCTTTACAATACCGCCAATGTATGCCAACACATTAATTGGTTGAGGCTGCATTCTCAAAACACATTGACCGGTAACTGTTGAGATAGATTCTACAATACCGTTAATAGGTGATTTTACAGTATCTCTTATAAGTCCGAAAAGTGACTTTTTTTCCGCAAGGACCTGCTCCTGTTTAATATCATCTCCTTCTTTCACAAGTAAAAATTTCTCCATTTCAGCCGGAAGAATTCCCATTTTTCCTGCAACTTTAATAATGTAAACATTCCCCGGAAGTTCTGCTGACGCCACTATATCAAATGGCTTTACTTCATCGCCTTTTTCTACCAATGTTTTTCCCTTTATAGGAAGCAACCTTTCCTTTTCTATTAAGGTATATTTTGAAACCTTTAATCCTGGTGTATATGCTTGTCCCATAATTATCTCCCTGTTATTTTCTCAAATTCATCGGTTGGATATAAATTCATTGCTTTATACCATTTAACGATCTTTTCTTTTCGCTGCTCATCGTTTAAATTGATATTAAAAGGTCTTCCCCTTGTATCAATAATAATACCTACAACCCCACCGTTTAATGTTGCTTCAATCGGTTTATTATTACCGGCGCCCATATTAAATCCCTGCAATGGTTTTATCGTTGCCTTTGCTGTTTCACCAGCACCAAGCGGATAGATAACGATCTCACCATAGTTTATTTTTTCTGTTTTTCTTTTCCCATCGGGGAATTCAATATCTACTTCCAATACAGGTTTTATTCCTTTCTTTAAATTACCAAAAGGTGCCACTGATGTTCCAAGATAGATCAGACAATCTTTTTCAAAAACATCGGTAGCTGCCTTTTCATTTACCTGGGAAAGAACACCGAGCTGCGGCATCATAAAGATACTGTCAACCGTAAGATCGGTTATTCCAATTGGGGCGAAGGCATCTATCATCATTAAAGCCGCTTGTTGGCGTCTTGGTGAATGAGAAAGCACACCGCCGGAGCCAACGAGCATATCCAATTTAAACATATCTATCAATGTTTGCCCTGATGTTTTCTGAGAAAAGGCATCCGATATCGTCCTCTGCTGTTGAACACCTTTTAAACCGACGGCAAGGGATTTATGCTGGATAAAAGCGAGACGAAGTGCTTCTCTTGCCAATGCTTGTTCTATCAGTAATTCTTCAAGTGTTTGTGGGATCGTTGTTGGTCTGATCATCTTGTTCTTTATTCGGTTCCTAATATCTTTCAGATCGGGATGAAATGGTAGCCATCTCATAATATTATCCGCTCCGGCTTCAGCAAAAACCTCACTTATCGAATATGACATTCCAAGGTTTGCAGAAACCGTTCTATTAAATATATTTCCAAACACCGAAAAGATATCAGTTGTTGCACCGCCTATATCAACGCCCACGATATCGATCTTTTTCTGCTTTGCAATTGTTTGCATAATGAGCCCGACAGCACCGGGAGTCGGCATAATATCTACATCCGTCCATTCCATCAATGTTTTATAACCCGGGGCATGTGCCATAACATGTTCAAGGAACAATTCCTGGATCATTAACCTTGCAGGCATAAGATTTTCCCTCTCTAATGTAGGTCTAATGTTATCGGTAACCTGTAATGCAGTGGCTTTGAGTGTTTCTTTTATATTTTCTCTTGCTGCCGTGTTGCCTGCATAAATAACAGGTAATTGATAGGAAATACCCAAACGGGCTTTGGGGTTCGCTGCCTTGATGATCTCAGCAAGTTCTACTACATGTTTGATCGTTCCGCCATCCGTGCCGCCGGATAAAAGTATCATGTCCGGTCGCAAGTGTCTTATTATTTCAATCTTTTCATGGATAGGTCTTGTATCATTTGTTGCTATGATATCCATAACAATTGCACCGGCACCAAGAGCCGCTCTCTCTGCGGATTCTGCCGTCATACTTTTTACAACACCCGCAACCATCATTTGAAGTCCGCCTCCCGCCGAAGAGGTCGATATATAAATATCTGTTCCTTCCTTATCGTTTTCTTGCGGTTTAATGAATTCTTGCTTTTCATTTAAAAACTTAATATCGGTAAGTTCTTCAAGTTCGCCAACCGCATTGATAACACCTTTTGTAACATTCTCAACCGGTGCTTCAACAGTAGTGGGTGCTTCACCTCTTTTAATAAGACGGTAAAATTCACCTTTTTTTTCTATAAGGATCGCCTTTGTGGTGGTAGAACCGCAGTCGGTTGCCACAATTCTTTTGATATCGGAATAACCAGTCTCCATATACTAACTCCTTTTCTTATTTCTTTTTTGCTTTTTTTAATGCCCTTTGCTCTTCTCTTTTTTCTTTGTCATACTTTTCTATCATATCAATTATTATATCAATTGAATCTCTTTTTTCAAGAAAATTCACAAATTCGCTATAATCATTTTTTACAACAAATGCCTTTATAAACGGCTCAAAAAGTGCCATTCCCTGACTTGCCACATAATTTAAGGGTCTATTTAATTCGATAAAAAGGATTGCAGGGGTAGCAAATCCGTGATCAACAATAAATCGTGCCACTTTTTCTGCTACAATAAGTTCATTTTCTTTTATGTTACTCGTTTCCATTTTCTATCTTTTCCATAACGAACGATCTTACTTTTTTTTGTATATCCGGCGGACAGAAGATCATAATTCCTCTTGTTCTATCAAGCCAATTTCTATTCTTGTAGGGACTTAAAAAAAATCCTGCATCATTAAATTCAACCCTTTTATAATTCGTCCACTTTATTGAAAATCTCAAAAAAACTCTCTTGATCTTTATTCCCTCATCATCTATAAAATAAACGGTTGGCATCCAATACTGCATAAATGCAAAGAAAAAAAATAAAATATAGAGTATTAGATAGAGCCCGGCAACAAAGATGTGATGAGTAAAAAAACCAATGATAAAAAGCACGGCGATCAAGACAATACTTTTTAACGGATTATCAATAAGTGGATGTACTTTCCAATCTTGTTTCATCATATTATACATTTTATCATTTTTTAAGATTTTGTCAAATTTTTATTTTTTAAATATTGTTACTAAATGAAAATGTTAAAAAATTTACTACAAGAAAATGTGGTTCATCTCCAAAAAAGTTGATAAAATAATTTAAAATAGTGTCATTGCGAATTATTTTTTTTTCTGTCAATGTTTTTTTTTCAGTCATTATCGGGTCCCCATCTTCACGAGGACAGGCCCGACCCGATAATCCATTTTTTGTTTGTCTTAATTTTTTACTCTTCACTTATGATCTGTCATTATGAGCTTTTACAAAGTAAAAGCGTGATAATCTCATTTCTTGGAGTTTACCCCGTACAGGCTTTAATACGGGGTCATTATGAGGATTTTAAAAAAATACCTTGATTAAAAAATTAAAAATCCATTTAACTATTTTCCTATATGCGTATATGCGAATATGCGAATATGCGAATATGTGCATACAAAAAATTTACAAAAATTTCCTGATTTATTTTCGATATTTGAGTAAAATATAATAAAGGAAGTTGTTGATACGCAATTTAAATTTTATTACCAATAGAAAAAAAACATTATTAAAAATTGATACTTTCAAAAGGACGCCGGGTTGGTGCTTTGGTTCTTTCAGATTTTGTTGATAGAAATTTGTAAAAAAATAAAAATGGGGACGGTGATTTACAAATTTACAATTTAAAAATGAGATTATCACGCTTTTACTTTGTAAAAGCTCATAATGACAGGCAACTAACTGTGTTGCAAGTAAGAAGTGAAAAAGTGCCGAGTTTACCCCGCACTAAATATTCCAGGGAAATAAAAAATTTTTACTTTTACAATTTTTTTTATTAATATTTAGCACTATGATATTTAAAATACTTTTAGGATATTTTTCCAAAAAACCTTTAAACTGAGCGGGATGTTTGCCGGAATAAGTTTGTTTAACTTCATATCCGAATATCTTTTGAGCCTTTTCAACGACAAAATCAATTTCTTGACCGGATTTTGTTCTCCAAAATTTTAATTTTCCCCCTTTTTTTCTCAAAATTGAAAAAATTGCGTTTTCAAACATTAACCCATCAGTAACTTTTACAAATTCCCCAAATCTTAAAATGTTTCTTAAACCATTATCTTCAAAGTATATTTTAGGCATCTTTGATAATTCACTTCTCAAATTAGTGAAAAATGGTCTTACTGTTTTAATGACATAAGTATTTTCCAAAAGAGCAATACTATCTTTTACTGTTGCTCTTGCAATTCCCAATGTAGATGAAATCTCATTTATATTTAATAATCCATTATTGGCAGATAATATTTTTAATATTTTATTAAATCTTTCTATATCACGCACATTACCAATTTCTCTAATATCTTTCCGCAAGTATGTCCCAATAATGTTCTGTAAATATCTATCCTTTTGTTCCTCATTTTCCAATAAAACAACTCGTGGATATCCTCCATAAATAATAAATTCTTCAAACATTTTTTTTAATTCCTCATTTATTGTATTAGAAATAATTTTTGTGTCAATGTTATATTTTACATTTTTAAACTCTAAAAATTCCTCGAAATCTAACCCAAAAAGTTCAAATTCAAAAAATCTTCCAGCCATACTGTCTTTAAATTTCTTCTTTATCTCGAAGGAAGATGAGCCTGAAACAATTAATTTGCAATTTTTTGAATGATGATCATAAATTTGCTTCAAAAATGTTGATGGATTATTTAAGTATTGAATTTCATCAATAAAAACATATTTTTTTACTTTAATATTGGTTTTATAATCAATATATTTTATAAATTCACTAACCCCGGCATTACATAAATCCAGATACTTTTGGTTCTCAAGATCAAAATACAGAATATTGTTCGAATCTATTTTTTTACCTTGTAAATATTCAATAAGCATTTTCATTATCGTTGTTTTACCAACTTGTCTTGCTCCATGAATAACGATTATTTCCTTTAAATCTATATATTTAAGGAGTTCTTTTAATAATTTTCTCTCTATCATATTTTTCGCCTTTTGTGCAATTATACAATATTTTTTATTTTTTGTCAAGTATCAATTACATTTTTTCTTACTTTTTGTAATTTATATATTACATTTTCTCCTACTTTTTGTAACATAGTGCCATTATTAAAAGACAGGACGCTGTCTTGTGCTCTGTGGTTATTCAATTATTAAAGAATGAGATTCCTATACCCTAAACGGGACACACCAAAAAAAAGGTTAAAAGGTTAAAAAGTTTACCCAGCACCAATTTGGTGCGGGGTGAAAAAGTTCAAGGTTAAAAATCCTAAATTTTATTTCCTTATTAACTTATTACCCATTCTTCATTGTTCATTATTTATCCAGCATCTTCCTAAGGTGCTGTGATTCATTCTTCATTTGTATTCCAACTCTCAACTTTCAATTCTCAACTATCTACTGCCTCTAACCTCTTCTTTTGTTGTGCTCTGTGGTATATCCAGCACCTTCTTGGTGCTGTGGTTAGTATATTTTTTATTTCGTAAAAAACTAATACGACAACAAATTGACTTTTAATGGAATTTTTTGTAAAATAAAACAATTATAATAGGAGACGCTATATGAAACGAGCTATTTTATTCGTTACCGCACTTATTTTTTTGGGCGGATGTGCAACATTACAGAATTTTGTCAGTGTCCAGAAGCCAAAGATCAACATAGCCGGTGCAAAGATCACAGGTGCGGATATGGAATCGGTATATGTAAGAGTAAATCTTTCCGTAGAAAATCCAAATGCAATAGATCTTCGCCTGACAAAATTTATCAGCGGTATCTTTTTGAACAATTCACATATCACTGATATTTCTGTTGACAAGGCATACACATTAAAAGCGGAAAGCACCGATGAACTTCCAATTGATGTAGCAATTCCTTATTCGGCGATTCCCAATCTTTTCAATCTTATTTTATCCGACAAGAAAGAGGTGCCAATCTCATTTCAAAACAAAATAACATTTGAAAGTCCTCTATCATTAGTAGTGCCTATTAATTTTTCTATTAACATACCAATCCCTAAGATACCCGAATTAAAAATAACTTCACCGGAAGTGAAAAATATCAGTTTCACGAACATCGATCTTGTGGTCAATCTTTCTATCAATAATAAAAGTTCCATTCCAATAAAAAATTGTAAATTAGAAGGCTATTTTTACATTCAAGGTAGACAGGCGATATCAGTTGACCAAAAAATCGAAGCAAGAAAATCGGCAACATCAAATCTGCCGATCACATTTTCCGTAAGCACGATCGATCTCGGTATATCACTTGTAAGTGCAATTAAATCGGGAAATTACACAGTTTCATTCAAAGGAAACTTTATTACCCCTTTTGGGAGTAGAAAAATTGTTTTTTGATGGGGACGATGGTTAATTAATAACCGCAAATTTTGAGATGCTGTGTTGAGCGTTGCAGGTAACGGTAACAATATAGATGCCCGATCTTAATCTTGATGTTTTATATGTAATATTGTTCTTATCTCGATAAACTATTGCACTTTTTGTAACTATTGAATTTCCGGAAATCGTATATATATCAAAATCCTCTATATCAAGTGCCCATTTGATCCTAATTTCGGAGGCGCCATTCTTGGTAGCAATCGGATTCGGATAAACCAAAACAGGTGGAGTAACTACTTTTCCAATTTTTAAATAACAAAATTTTTCCACATTATTTGTATCCTCATTATTGCTTTCGTCTTCTGCCCGAACAATATAATAGTATGTAATACCGGTTGCAAGCTCCGAATCATAATATTTTAATGCTGTTGTGCTTCCAACGGGATTTAGGAGATCTTCATCTCCGGGTAAAATGGAACGATAAACATTATAGGTAATATTTTCATCAACATTGTCGGTTGCTTTATTCCACACAAGTAAAAGTTCGTCGGGGGCATCAACGGTAAAAATTGCACCAACGCCGGCAAAACTCGGGGGGGTTGTATCGCCATTAGGTATAGCAGATCTCTCAACATTATTTTTTTCTTCTCTACTATCGGCATCCATTGCCCTTACAACATAGTAATATCTTTGTCCATCCACTAAATCTTTATCAATGTAACTTAATGTTGTAAGTCCTGATATCGTCGGATTTGCAAAATCTTCACCACCTGAGGTTGTTGATCTATAAATATTATAAGTGATCGGCGGAGAATTATCATGAGCAGCATCCCATTGCAAAAATGTTTCACCCGGGTTACCTGTCAATCCTGCCGATCTTAATCCATCGAAATCCGGAGGCGATATGTCTTGAGATGGTGCTATGCTCATTTCAACACTATTACTATCCTCATTTCCTAAGACATCCTCTGCACGAACAAGGAAATAATAGATTGTATCCGGAGTTAATCCCATTACTGTGTATGATGTATTACTTACCGTTGTATGATCGGGAACTTCAAAGTTATACCCCATTGATGAATTTGCCTGATAGATGTTATAGGTAATCGGATAAGAGCCGGCGGTATCATTTGCACTATCCCATGAAAGTATGACATCCCCACCATTTTGTGTATCCTGAATATTTTTGATCCCACTGAAAATTGGCGGATCTTCTTCACAGGGAACATCGCAGGGGTATGCCTTTGTTGTTAGAGCACCGCCGGAAACAGTATAACTGCATCCATCTGTCTCAAGCAGGATATTATCATTTGCGATCTCTCCCCAGCCGACACCAAGTGTTCCGCCATCACCGGTTTCCGTTTGATAAATATAACTTCCGACATTATGTATGCGGTCTATTACCTCTTGCGTTGGATGACCGTATGTATTGTTACCAACTGAAATTATTGAAACTTCAGGTGTTATGTATCCAAGAAAATCACTTGTTGAACTTGTATTTGAACCGTGATGATCTACTTGATAGACATCGATATCTCCAAGGTCATCACCAAGTATTGCTTCCATCCCATCTTCAATATCCCCACCGATAAAAAGATCAAATTCTTTATAGGATATAAGGACAGAAACACCGAGTTCGTTTTCGTTTGTTGTTGAAATTGATCCGCCGGAATTGAATACGGAACCGTTCAGCGTTAGAAATTTCATGGTTACGCCGGCACCAAGATCAATTGTCTCCCCAAGAGTTACCGTTTTTCTGCCGCCGGTGGTCGTAGTTATAGCATTTAAATAATCCGGATAAACAATGATACTACTGTAACTTTCACCCCTATCATAACATCCATAGATGACATCAACGCCGGTATACGCGCCCGCACCATTTATAATCTCGTCCAATCCACCAATATGGTCTTCGTGGTAATGGGTAGCGATCATATAATCAATTGTATTACTATATCCATTTTCATTTAGTATCTTTAAGGTTTCTTCACCATATCCTGTATTACAGTCTATTACGATTGTTTTTCCTGAAGGTGTAATAATTAGAGACCCATCACCCTGCCCCACATCAACAAAATATACCCTTAGTTTGTTCCCAAAGGTAAAAAGTGAAAAGAAAAGTAAGAATATTATTATAAAATTTATTCTTTTCATAAGTAATATATTACCATTTTTTATAAAATTATGCAAAAAAAATTAGGAAAAATTCGTTTTTTGTAAAAAAAGTCTTGACTTTTTTTACACTTTGTGCTATTTTAGTATGAAGGTATATATAAATGAATGAATTGTATGAAAGAAAAATCTTAAACAAAGTACGAAAATGGCTTAATAAACCGGAAATTATTGTTCTTTTGGGTGCAAGACAAGTTGGAAAAACTTCCATTTTAAAACTTTTAATGGATGACATGAAAGATAAGCAATTTATTTATTTTGACCTTGAGAACACCTATAATTTAGAGTTATTTTCTAATACAGAATTTTTTTTAAACTATTTGCGAGGAAAAGACCTATTAAAATCAAAAAAACTTTATATTTTTATTGATGATTTTCAATATATGCAAGATACAACAAAATTTTTAAAATTAATGTATGATGGATATCCCAATCTTAAATTTATTGTAACAGGTTCTTCTTCTCTTGAAATTAAAAGAAATTTTTCCGAATCTTTAACAGGAAGAAAAATAATTTTAAAAATTCATTCCCTTGATTTTGAAGAATTTTTGTTATTTAAGGAGAGTGATCTATTATCTATTAAACAGAAAATTAATATAAGAAAAATTGCAGAAGATTTTTCCATTGCCGAAGAGTTATCTATTTTTACAAAAAAAATAAATGTATTCCTGAATGAATTTATTGTTTATGGTGGTTATCCGAAACCTGTTCTTACCCCTGACATAGATGATAAAATCCTGCGATTAAAAGAGATACACAATTCTTATATAAAAAAAGATATAAAAGATATAGGAAAAATTGATAATATTTTGGAATTCAATAAATTGGTTTCTGTTCTTGCATTAAATAATGGCAATCAATTTAATGTAAAAAATATTACGGAAGAATTTGGTATAAAAAGAAGACATATTGAAAAATACATAGATCTATTAAAGGAAACTTTTGTTATTAATATTTTAAAGCCATATTTTAGAAATAAAAAAAAGGAAATAATCAAAATGCCGAAAATATATTTTAGCGATTCAGGCTTAAGAAATTTAAATATATCGGATTTTAGAAATTTGGAAAGTAGAAACGATAAAGGTACTCTTACAGAAACATTTTTCTATAATGAAATATTAAAAAATAAAGGGGAATTGGAAAAAATTAGATATTGGAGAACAAAAACAGATAGTGAAGTAGATTTTATAATTATTAAAGAAAATTCAATAATGTCTTATGAAATTAAATTTAAGAATCAAATAAAAATAAAAGATTTTTCTTCCTCAAGAAAGTTTTGTAATAAATATTCAATAAATAAAGCCTTTATTATAACAAAAGAATATTTAGAACATAAAAAAGTTGATAATATTGATTATTATTTTATACCTCTCTGGATGATATAGAAATTTATATCAAAGTTCAAAAATCTTATTTCATTTGATTTTTAAGGGAAAAAGAATTATAATACAACATAAGGTTCTTGGAGGAACTTATGAAGAAGGTATTTTCAATAGAAGCATTCAAGGATGTTCATAGGATATCATTTAGTTTTTTATTCTAAGATGGAGAAGAAGATGAAAAAAATATTATTTTTGACTGTGTTGATATGTATGTTTTTGCCAGAAGGTATTTATGCAGCATCTGTAGATGATGGTTTTAACCCTGATGCAGATAATCCGGCCTTTCCCATAACAGTTCAATCCGATGGGAAAGTACTTGTCGGCGGTATGTTTACAACAATAGGCGGTGTGACAAGAAATCGTATAGCCCGCTTGAATGCAGATGGTACACTTGACGCAACATTTGACCCTGATGCAAATAACGCGGTTTTTTCCATAGCAGTTCAATCAGATGGGAAAACAATCCTCGGTGGTTTTTTTACCGCAATTGGTGGTGTTACAAGAAATCGTATAGCCCGCTTGAATGCAGATGGTACACTTGACGCAGCATTTGACCCTTCTGCAAATGCTGCTGTTATTTCCATAGCAGTTCAATCAGATGGCAAGATAATTATTATTGGTTGGTTTACAGCAATAGGTGGTGTGAC
>JAUXGM010000110.1 GCA_030622125.1 bacterium
GGGGAATAAAATCCATAACAATCCATTATATCCATAGCTAGGGGAAATAAAAATTTTATTTAAACTCAAAAATATTTTTGTAGATCCTGGTAATTTAGCCCCCATTAATTCTATTTTTTCCTGAAACATGTAATCTATAATCGATACAAAACCACAAAAAATAAAAATGCTAAAGCATGAAACAATATATAAAAAAATAAACACACCTTTTTTAACAATATTATTTATATTCATTTTCCCTCCTTAATAGTATCTATTAAATTTATCCCAACACTCTTCTGAAAATTTTGCTGCTTCAATAGCATCTAAAATATTTTGATAAGTTAAATTTGGATCTCCATAATATTTTAAATTACCTGCTGCTATATTATTTGAATTTTCTTTTACATACTCAACTGCTGCCTGTATTGTAGCAGTGGGATTTTTAGATAAATAATTTAATATTTCTTCATTAACACCGACCATATTTCCTGGAGTATTTTTCCCTTCAAATGCAATCAATCCCTTCACAATATCCGGTTTCATCCACCTTCCATTGTTATAGTCAAGGTAACGAGCACCGAAATAATCAAGATTTGATTCAGAATCACGCTCTTTCCCCGTGAAGTTGTAATTAGATGATAGATGATCGATGTTAGATGTTAGTAAAGTCTTTTGTTCACTTATTATGTTACCGAATGGTCCAAATAAGGTTTTTTCAATCCAATCACCATTCTCATCCGTAAGCATTACATTACTGCCCAATATATCTTGATGAAATACCTCTTCACCTTCAACCACTAAGCCTTTAAGTAATGAGATTATTACGGATTTTTTCAAAATCCTCATAATGACTGCGTCACTTTTGACTTGTTTTTTTGGTGTGTCCCGGATTTATTTTTCATTCTTCCATTTCATTCTTGATAAAATCAATGTCATCATCAAATTTTTTTGATGGGAAGGGATGAAATTTCAATCGTTGTATCTTCTCAACACTTTCCAAATTATTTAATTTATTAAATGAGACACCTTCCCGTAATTTTTCAATCCCAAAATCAAAAAATTCAAGTATTATTTCAGCAAGTTTCACCTGCTTTTCAGGCACACAGTAATTATCTATCGTATCATAAGCATCCTGTTGTAAGAATCCTCTTTTTATTAGATTGGCGGTAAGAACATTTAATTTCTGTCTGTCGGGAAGTGATTCAAATCCAACTATTTTTATAATATTCTCAAGCTTATCCGCTGTTTGAAGAATTGCCTTTATCTTTTTTTTCATACCGATCCAATCAATATTCCCTTTCAATTGCCACCAGTCCTTGAGTTCTTCATCATATTCCGAATAACTTGTTTTCCATGATATTGCAGGAAAATGCTTTGCCGACGACAATGTTTTATCAAGTGCCCAAAATCCTCTAACAAACCGTTTTGTATGTTGAGTTACCGGTTCGGAAAAATCTCCGCCCTGAGGAGATACGGCACCGATAGCGGTAATACTTCCCTCTTCCTTGTTTAATGTCCGAAAATGCCCCGCTCTTTCATAGTATTCGGCAAGACGAGAAGCAAGATATGCGGGATAACCTTCCTCGGCAGGGATTTCTTCAAGGCGAGATGATATTTCTCTTAATGCCTCAGCCCATCTTGATGTGGAATCGGCAAGTATCGCAATATTATATCCCATATCCCTATAATATTCTGCAATTGTTATACCTGTATAGATACTTGATTCCCTTGCGGTAACAGGCATATTCGATGTATTTCCAATTATTATTGTTCTTTCAATGAGCGGCTTTTTCGTTTTCGGGTCGATTAACTCCGGAAATTCCTCTAAAAGTTGAGCGATCTCATTTCCTCTTTCACCACAACCTACATAGATTATTATATCCGCATTACTCCATTTTGCAATTGAGTGCTGTACTACCGTTTTACCTGCTCCAAAACCACCCGGAATTGCAGCAACTCCCCCAAGTGGAATAGGAAAGATAAAATCCAATACTCTCTGCCCTGTAAAAAAGGGTATATTTATATCAAGACGGTCGATTACCGGTCTTTTTGTTCTTACTCCCCAGGTTTGATAGCCTTTTATTTCATAGATAGATCCATTTTCAAGTTCTATTTTTGCAAATATATCCCTTACTGTCCGATCACCTTTTTGTATCTCTTTTATTTTTCCATTTATTCCCGGTGGAACCATAATGAAGTGTTTTATATCGTATTCATAAACATAACCGAGTTTTTCACCCTCAAAAACAACATCTCCGCTTTTTTTCAATGCCTCAAACTTATAGGTTCTTTTATCATCCAATGGAAAAGGAAATAATCCTCTTTTTATAAAGCCGTCCTCAGGAAATCTTTTTAGCGGTCTGCCTATACCATCATATATGGAACCCAAAAGTCCGGGACCAAGACAAACAGAAAGCGGATGTCCCGATGAATCTACTTTTTCTCCGATCTTTAATCCGGTTGTATCCTCATAAACCTGCACGATAACATTTTCCTTATTTAATTCAATAACCTCACCTATGATATTTAATTGCCCGACATTGACCATTTCACCCATTTTCACTATGCCGTCATTATCACACTTTATAACAGGTCCGTTGATACTCTTAATCTTCATATTCATTTAGCAGTTCCTCATTTAATTTCCGATCGACCAATTTACTCATTTCTTCTTTTAAATAAAATTCCGAAAAATCTATCTCGGTATTTCCATCATCATATAAGATCTTAAAACCATAATTAAAGTTTCCTTTCCTGTACCCTTCTATATTTTGCAACCTACCTATCAATACAATTGATTTTTTCTTTGTATCTAAAATTTCTTTGAGGTGAGCTTTAAGTTTAATTTCTTTTGATGGTGAAAGAAGATCCGCTTCCAATTTTTCTAATAGGACTTCTTTAAAATGAATTGAAAGTGTGGAAAGTAATTTTAATCTTTCCCTTTGTTCCATAAGTTCCAATTTTTTTTGAGAAACCTTTTCTTTATGATCTAAAAATTTTTCTAAATTTTCTTTCTTTTTTTTATAATCTTCTGCTAATGCCTCCTTCTTTTTATCATAAGTATCCCCGAGCACTTTCAGTTTACTTTCCCATTTCGCCTTTATTTCATTTAGCATCTCAATTTTAAAGCCGAGTATTTCCATCAAATGCCTCCGACCATCTTTTTCAACATTCTCTCAATCGAACCTTTTGATATCTCGCCTCGATTTTCTCTATCGGGAATTGGAATTATGGCTTTCCGGAGTTTTAGATCTATTGAATCCTCAATTTCCTTAAAAATACCCTCGGTAATCAGGATCAATGGAAAATTCTCATTCTCAATAATGGAAAGCACTTTATCGGGATCCTTTACGATCTTAACATTGAAACCAAAGTTCTTATAATTAAGAAAAAATTTGTCATCACTTATGAAGATATGTTTCATATCCTGAACAGGATCAATAATGCTACGATTACCCCATAAATTGCAATACCTTCGGCAAGACCGACATATAATATCGTTTTTCCAAAAAGCTCCGGTTTTTCAACAATAGCACCTATTGAAGCACTTCCTACTCTTTCTACCGCTTTACCGGCAGCAATAGAGCCAAGTCCAACCGCTATTGCAGCAGCAAGGACACCGCCTATAAATTTTATTGCGTCGGATTTTGTAACCTCTTTTTTTTGCACTATTTTTTCTTCATCGTTCGCACTTAACTTTTGTGGCAAAAAAAGTAAAAATGAAAAGATCAATGCAAAAGCAATTTCACCTATTAAGATTATGATCTTTGCTCTTTTCAATTTTTCCACTGCTTTTTCTCTATTCATAATAGTACCTCCTATATCTTTAAGGGATCGTATTCTATACCATCCGCTGTAAAAAATTTGCTGAAAAATTCATAAAAATTCAACCTCATTGACTGAACAAACACAACGAGACCTTCAAGTAAAATAACAAAAGCATTCCATATAATTAAAAGCAATATGCTCGAAAATCTATCCATATTGACGCCTTTTATTATCATATAACATGCAGAAGAAAGGGCGACATGGGCAAGCAAAAAAGCAGCAACCCTGATAAATGACAGCGTGTTGGATAAAAATTCTATGAACCATATTGAAATAAGAATGGTTTGGATCATTCCACTTTCTAAACCCTCTTTTCGTATTGTCCAAAAGACCTTTATCAAAATCTCTATTATTATAAGACAGATCAACAGAGTAATTCCAAATTTTGTCGGTATTTTCTTCATAAAAATAAGTCCGGGGATGATTAGAAGTTCAAGGTAAAATACAAGCGAAAGTAATCCCCACTCTCCAAATATCATTTCAAAATGATCCTTTTGGACAATTTTTTGATAAATATTAAAAAGCATTCCGATGATATTTATAAATATGCCGGCAAAAATTACTATAATCATAATAGTCTGGAAATTGGCTACCGGTTTAAAAAGCAGCGGATTTATTATCTCTTCCTTTCCAAAAAAAGAACCGAACAAAAATCCGAATATAATGGATGAAGATCCCAATATCAAAGCAAGCGCAGCATATTTTTTGTAAAGAGGAGAAAAGAGCATTAAAACTCCGAAGAGGAAAATGACACCGCCATGCCCCATATCCCCGAACATAAAACCGAATAAAACGGTATAGATCATTGTGAAAATAATTAAAGGATTAATAAAGCCGTAGCGTGGATTGCCGTACTGTTTGATAAGTTCGTTGAACGGAGCCAATATTTTGCTTGTAGAAAATTGGACAGGAATCTCCTTTTTTCCAAATTTCTCCTGATATAGCTCATAGTAAAGATCATGTTTTTTTAGAACCGTTTCAAAGGATTTAATTTTATCCTCAGGCAGCCAGCCTGAAAATATGGATACATAATTACCTTCATAAACTCCCGCTTTAAATTTATCCACCTCTCTATAGAAACGAAGAGCAAACTTGTATTGCCCCATCTTTTTCCTTATATCATCTTTGAAATGGATAAATTTGAGATTAAATCCTCGCTTTGCATCAATCAATGCCCATTTTTTAGTTTCAATCGCATCAAATAGATCCCGTTCCTTTGCGAATTTTACAATATTAAAAAAATGGTAACCACCGAGTTCGTTCACTATGTCATATATAATATTTTTTGTTGTTTTTTCCATTGATACAAGGAAATAAACAACATAGTCCTTAAATTCCTCATAAGTCCCCAGTAATTGGTATTTGTCTATATATTCGTTCATTATGTTTATATCTTTTCTGTCAATAATAAAAAAAAGATATTCTTTTTTCAAAATACTTGCTGCTTTCGGATATATTTCAAAGAAAGCGGAGAAATTTTGGATTATTTTTGTCCTTTTATCCAACCTCTTAGTAGCAATTGATAAGGTTTGATATTTATTGTATATATGTTTGATCTCAATTTCAATATCATCGTAATTTAATAATTTCTCTTCTTCTGGAAATTTTTCGTTGAATTCACTTTCAAAAAATTCTATAATATCCGATAAATCTTTTATATTTGAAAATTCAGGGGATGTCTTTGTTTCTATGTGAAGTGCTTTGCTCTTTAAAATATCGGGAAGAATAAACGGAAGCTTTTCATTTGGAGTTGCAACAAGAAATTTGTACATCTTATCCGATATTAACAAGCTCATATTATTGCATTCCTGAGTGTTTTTCTTTCAATACCGAGTTGCAGACAATTCAAGCTTGACAGAATTAATTCCGACTGCCTTATAAAAAGCAGCAGGGTTGAAAATATTCGCGATAAGATATTCTCATAGTCAAAGGTATATTCCATTTTAATTAGATATGAATAAAATATTACCTTTCCTGCTTCAAATACCCTGTCTACTTCCACGGTATCAAATGCACTTTTATATTTTGGTAGCATTGGTTTTAGTTCACTAATATCCCCGGTATCAAAAATTATATCAAGCAATTTTTTATAGTCAACGATATTTGTTTCTAATTTTCTTTTTTGGAAACTTATTTTCTTGTACCCATACCGCTCTTTCAATCTAATAATAAATAGAACAAGCAAAAAATCATACCATTCAAAGAATAATTCTCTTCCTTTCCATTTGCTTTTTTTTAATAACAAAAGATTTTTATGAATACTATTGAATGCTTTAAAAACATTGTCAATATTTTGCATTTTTTCTTTATATGAAAGTAGAGAGTCAATATTGAATTGGTCTAAATTTATTTTTATAAAAGGCTTTATTTTTTTCATATATTCATTTATCAGGTATTTAAAATAATTATCCACATCCCGACTTGTATTTAGTTCTTTGTTAATATTGAACATTGTCTTAATACGCTTATAAAATTCCTCTTCGTTTTCAATTTTTGTGAATTGGATCAATTCTTCTTTGTTTAAAAGCCAACGCTTTAATCCCTGAAGAATAATGAATACCTCTAAAAAATCATAAGAGTTCATTTTCCAGCCATTCTAATATCTCTGTTTCTTTTTCATTAAATTTTTTTTCTATCTTACCTTTCATTTTCTTTAGATCATCATTTATGATCTTTTCTGCTTTCTTCTCGTTATTGTCAATTTGCTGCTTTCGTTTAATGCTAAGTAGATCAAGTTCTTCTTTTAATTTTTCTTCATCTTTTTGAAGAACTTTTTTATATTCTGTTTCTGCTTTATTGTGTTCATTTTTATATTTGTCTTTTTCTTTCTCTAATTCCTCATTGATCTTATAGAGCTTGTCAATAAAATTTTTATCCTGTTTCATTTTTCTTTTCTAAATAGCTCCTTAAATATATAGTAAAGCAAAAGTCCCAAAGCTGCGATCTTTATAATAGAAAAGAGATATGCAAGGATCAGATCTATTGTTTTAACCATAGAGTAAGAGATACAAATCCCTTTCTGCATTTCATATTTTATTATAACACTTTATCAATACTATTTCAACTTTGGGAAGGAAATAGTTCTTTGCGAAATAAGAAATATAATAACCACAGCACCAAAAAGGTGCTGGATATACCACAGAGCACACAGAGACTAAAATAGTTGAGAATTGACAATTGAGAATTGAGAGTAAAACAATATTAATCTCCGTTCCAAACAAAAGAGGGACATTACCTCAACAAAGAGATTTTTTTTGTTGAGGTGTGTCCCGGACTCTTCCTTAGATAACGATAAATTACCCGAAAACAGTATCGA